>MFIO01000008.1:55810-71462 GCA_001780775.1 Candidatus Giovannonibacteria bacterium RIFCSPLOWO2_12_FULL_43_11c
GTAGAGAGTGAGTGTTTCCTGCGCTATTCGCTCCTGTTTTTCTTGTCCAAGCCATTCGAGAGTTTGCATGTTATGAAGGCGGTCCATCAGCTTTATTATGACGACTCTTATATCTTCGGCGACGGCTAAAAACATTTTTTTAACTGACTCGAGCGCGCGATCAGCACCCGTCGCGTGAACCCTGTCCACCTTAGTCACTCCATCGACGAGAAAAGAAAGCTCTTCTCCGAGATTTTTCTTTATAGTCTTTAAAGTTTCTGGAGAACGCTCCACGGCATCGTGCAGGAGTCCCGCGGCTATTGTATTTATATCCATTTTTAGTTCAGCCAATTTAAGCGAAACCGCAACCGGGTGCGTGATGTAATTTTCTCCCGAAATGCGTTTTTCGTCTTTATGAACTTTCAAGGCTAGCTCAAATGCTTTTTTTAAAATATCCATGTCCTTTTCGGCAATGTTGAATTTAGATAATTTTTTCTCATATTCTTCCCAGGTCATTCTTTTTTCTCTATTTCTTTTCCTTCAAAAATGCAGGATTTTGAAGAGCATTTTATGGAATTTTTTGCTTGCACGAGCGGGGAGGAGCATTCCGGGCAAAGATCTCCCGTGGGCTTTAGCCAGGAAGCAAAATCGCATTTCGGCCACAGGGAGCACCCGTAAAACATTTTCCCGCGTTTTGTTGATCTCTCGACAATCTCTCCCTCATGGCATTTTAAGCATTTAATGTTTAAAGAAACCGGCGGGAGCGGCTTTGCGTTTTTACATTCCGGAAATCCGGAGCAGGCCATAAAGCGGCCGAAGCGCCCGCGCTTGATGACCATGGGCTTCCCGCATTTTTCGCACTTTTCGTCGGTTGTTTCCTGAAAATCGCGTTTTTCCACGCTTTCGTATTTTTCGGCAAGGTGCTTGGAGAAAGGAGTGTAAAAATCTTTTACTACATTTTTCCATTGAATCTCGCCCGAAGCAATCTCATCGAGCTCTTCTTCCATTTTTGCAGTGAATTGTATATCAACGACTTCCGGAAAATTTTCAACCAGCATATCGTTTACCAAAAAACCAACTTCGGTTGGCCCTAGTCTTTTTTTGTCATCTCTTTGGACATAATTTCTGCTCTGGATAGTTGAAATAATCGGCGCGTATGTCGACGGTCTGCCTATCCCGTTTTTTTCCAGTATTTTTATTAGGCTTGCTTCCGTGTATCTGGGTGGCGGCTCCGTGAAATGTTGAAGGGGATTCAGCTTTTCCAGATTCAGCTTTTCTTCTTCGGAAAGTTCCGGGAGGGCGGCTTCCGCAAACTTAATCGGGTATATCTTGAGAAAACCATCAAATTTCATTGTCTGTCCGTTCGCTCTGAACGTATATTCGCCCGCATTTATGTCTGCCGAAGTTGAATCAAAGATGGCTTGCGGCATTTGTGAAGCTACGAATCTTCTCCAAATCAATTCGTACAATTTCAATTGGCGCTTGTCGAGAAAGCTCTTTATAGAATTTGGGGAGCGCGAAGGATCGGTTGGCCGGATTGCCTCGTGCGCCTCCTGCGCGCCCTTGGATTTAGTCTTGAATCTGCGAGGGGAGGGCAGGGCGTAATCTTTCCCAAACTCTGCTTCCAAGAAATTTCTGGCATCAGTGAGAGCACTTTCGGCAACGTTAAGCGAATCAGTCCTCATATATGTTATAAGTCCGGAGGCACCTTTTTCCCCCAAGTAAATTCCTTCATAGAGTTGCTGGGCTAGGAGCATTGTTTGTTTTACGCTAAAGCCAAGTCTTCTGAAAGCTTCTTGCTGAAGGGTCGATGTCGTAAATGGCGCGGATGAATTTTTTATCGTTTCTTTCTTTTCAATTGATGTAATAACCCATTCTTTGTTTTCAAGATCTTTGGCAATTTTTTCTGCGTCACCTTTATTTTTAATCGCAAATTTATCCAATGCGTTTCCATTTTTCTTGGAAAGAAAGGCTTCGAATTCTCCTTTCCCATCTTTTTTGGCAAGCAAAGCCCCGATGCTCCAATATTCCTCATGAGCGAAACTTCGTATCTCTCTTTCGCGCTCCACAATCAGCCGCACTGCGACTGATTGAACTCTTCCGGCCGAAAGCCCACGATATAGTTTTTTCCATAGAAAAGGAGAAAGCTTATATCCGACGAGCCTGTCTAAAATACGCCGGGCCTGCTGGGCATCCACAAGCTTCAGATCAATGTCGCGCGGGGTTTTTAGGGCGGCATCGATTGCGCTCTTGGTTATTTCGTGGAAAACAATCCTATCAACTTTGAGATTTCTTAACGACAAGGCTTCTGTAAGATGCCAGGCTATCGCTTCTCCTTCGCGGTCTTCATCGGTAGCCAGTATTACCGCATCCATTTTTTCAACCTCTTTTTTCAATATATTAACTTTTTTTCTAGCCGCTGTTGGTATCACGTATTTCGGCTCAAAACTCTCTTCGTCTATTCCCAGGGCGGATTTCGGCAGATCCCTGACGTGTCCGTACGAAGAAAGAACTTTAAAACCACTGGGCACAAAGCCAGAGATTGTTTTTGCTTTTGTCGGAGATTCTACAATTATCAGTTTCATTTTATATTACTTTAAAAATTTCCCCTCCCGAATCTTTTATAACCCCTTTTATTTCGAGAAGAGATAGAGTGGGAATTATTTCTGATGGAGAAAGCCCCAGTTTTCTCATCAGATCATCTTTTAAAATCGGCTCCGATATGCCGTCTAAAATCTTTTTCTCTATATCTGAAAACTCTTCGTAAGACTTAGGAATCGAATCGTTCGATTCTATGCCGAAAACGTTCAAAATGTCAATTGATGAGGTTATCGCCGCTGCCCCTTCTTTTATTAATTTATTGGTTCCCTTAGCGTTTTCCGAAAATATCGAGCCAGGCAAGGCCAAGACTTCGCGGTTGAAATCGAGAGCGTATCGCGCCGTAATAAGCGCACCGGATTTTTCTCTAGCTTCGACTATCCAGACTGCACGCGAGAGGCCGGCTATTATCCGATTTCTTTGAGGGAAAGTGTTTATATTCGCCTTCATTTCATATGGATATTCAGATATGATAGCACCTCCATCCGCAACAATTTTGTCCGCGAGTTTCTTGTTTTCTTTTGGGAAAAGAACTTTTGGGGAAATTCCGGAACCAAGGACCGCGACTGTCTTTATTTTGTGTCGAATTGCCGCTTCGTGCGAAAAAGAATCAATCCCTTTTGCGAGCCCGGACACTATGACGAAATTTCTTCCGGCAAGGTCGCCAACAATCCGCGAACAAGCCTCTTTTCCGTACGTTGAATATCTTCTTGTCCCGACGACTCCCAGAAAATTTAAATCCTCTTTTGGCATCTGCCCACGCACATAAAGAACCTCAGGCGGAGCGGGAGTTTCTTTAAGCATATTCGGCAATTCATCATGAAGAATGAGGGAAATCCCCTCATTCTCAAGATTTTTATATTCCTTTTCCGGATCTTTTTCTTCTTTGATTTTCTCAAGGCTGAATAAGGCTTTTTTCTCAAGCTGCGGGATCCTAAGAAATTCCCTGACCTCGGCTTCCCAGGCATTTTTGTACGATCCGAAGTGATTTCTTATTCTCGCCAGCGTCTTCGGCCCAAATTCCGGGACATGGTTTATCGCATTCGCGAACTGCTTTTCCTCGTCGTACATCCTATAATGGTATTGCAATAAGAAAATTACTGCAATTTGGCAGAGATGATCAGTCCTGTAATCCACTTGACGTATTGGGGGGGGTGATAAATTGAAAGCATGAGTAATGAAATGCCAACAAACGATGAGGAATTTTTAAGACAAGAACAGACTGCTGAATCTCAAGAGTGGAGGGAGAGACAAGACAGTTATGCTGATCTAGGGAGCTATATTAAAATGCATAAAACAGAAGAACTTTCGCAAGAAGATCCGGAAATGGACAAAAAATTAAAAGAACAGATTAAGGAGTTAAAACTAAATGGAATTTATTGGACTGGCTGGTCTATTACAAAAACTGGTGAATTTGAAGCCAATCCAGCTGTGCAATTTGGCTATGATAAACATGCCCATTTCCAGTACTTTGATAGGAGTGGGAATATAACTTCTTGCGACATCGATGCCGAAAGGATTCTAGTCTATAAAAGAAAGGATGTTGGAGCTTTGGGATATCTAATTACACAAGAACTTCAGAAACTTGGTTTTCGCAAGCCACCTGGTAATCCCAATTCCCCGGAGGCAAAATCGCTGGGAGAGGTTATTCAAGAAGTCAGTAGTGCCATAAGTAGAAAAGAACGACGATTAGAGCAAGAAGCCAAAGAGAAAAAGACAAAAGAATTTGATTTTTAGAACAGAAAAACCCGCGGTATAGGCCGCGGGTTTTTCACTGATATGGAGAGAAATCCGCGTTGATATAACCGCTTGCATTTTTTATTTTCCTATATATAATAAGTATCTATGAAACTTCTCTCGAGGAATTTAATCATAGGCTTTTTAATACTGATGCTTCTTGCAGGGGCTTATTCGGTGTTTCTCGAGAGTTTTAAGGAAGTGCCGTCTCTTTCCCTTTCCGATTTGGTGAAGAAAATAAACGCGGGAGAGGTCAAAAGCATTTCTATCAACGGCGACGATCTTAACGTAACTCTCGGCGATGAATCCGCTTTTATCGCGAAAAAAGAGTCCGAAAGCTCCCTATTGCAGACGCTTTCCAATTACGGTGTTTCGAAAGAAGCTTTGGATAAAGTTGCGATCAATATAGATTCCCCATCAGGGCTCGTATTCTGGCTATCCGCAATTCTCCCGTTTCTATTGCCGTTCTTGCTGATTGTGCTTTTTTTCTGGCTTGCCGCCAGGCAGGTGCAGAGATCAAACGTGCAGGCTTTTACTTTCGGCCAATCGAGAGCCCGCGTAGTTCAGCCGGATTCAAAAAAAGAGAGAGTCACTTTTAAGGACGTAGCTGGAGTTAAGGAAGCCAAAGAAGAGCTTCAGGAAATCGTTGAATTTTTAAGGAGCCCGCGGAAGTTTTTGGATATCGGAGCGAGGATCCCGAAAGGGGTTCTGCTTATGGGTGCTCCGGGAACTGGAAAAACTTTACTTGCTCGCGCAGTTGCCGGAGAGGCAGGAGTTCCTTTTTTCCATATGTCCGGATCGGAATTTGTCGAGATGTTTGTCGGCGTTGGGGCATCGAGGGTGCGCGATCTATTTAAGATGGCAAAGCGCTCGGCTCCGGCTATAATTTTTATAGATGAGATAGATGCCGTCGGAAGACACAGGGGAGCAGGAATGGGAGGAGGACATGATGAACGAGAACAAACACTCAATCAAATTTTGGTGGAGATGGATGGTTTTGAACAGCAGGAATCCGTTATAGTGATGGCCGGGACAAACCGCCCAGATGTTTTGGACCCGGCGCTTTTGCGCCCTGGGAGATTCGACAGAAGAGTTATTTTGGACAATCCGGACATTAACGACCGCGAAGCTATTTTAAAATTACATGCGCAGAAAAAGCCTCTTGAGAAAGAAGTTGATTTAAGGGTTATTGCAGAGAGAACGCCTGGGTTTTCTGGGGCGGATCTCGCGAACTTGATGAACGAGGCGGCTATTGTCGCCGCTCGCGATAATAGGAAGACAATCGAGCAATTAGACCTCTTTCGTTCGATTGAAAAAGTTCTTCTAGGCCCCGAAAGGAAAAGCCATATATTGTCGACGGCGGAGAAAAAAATCTCGGCTTACCATGAAGCGGGGCATGCATTGGTGGCCGCGATTCTGCCGAATGCCGATCCGGTGCATAAAACTACCATCGTTTCTCGGGGGCGCGCGGCCGGGTACACACTCAAGCTTCCTTCCGAAGACAGGCATCTATATTCAAGAAAAAATTTCTTGGATGAGCTCGCGGCGGCTTTAGGAGGATATGCTTCGGAAAAACTGGTTTTTGGAGAACTCACGACCGGATCCTCGGATGATATAAAAAAAGCCACGCTGATTGCCAGGGATTTAGTTACCCGCTATGGCATGTCCGAGAAAATCGGACCCATAACTTTGGGAGAAAGAGATGAACTCGTATTTTTGGGCAAGGAACTTGGCGTGGAGAAAAATTATTCTGAAGCAACGGCTCAATTAGTGGATTCCGAAGTAGCGCATATTATGCGCAACGCTTTCAAGCGGGCCAACGATGTTTTGAAGAAATACCGCAAGGTGCTCGATTCCCTGGCCTCGCATTTAATTAAAAATGAAACCATAGAACGGGAAGAATTCGATTCGATTTTGGCCACGTTCGGCCTCGCGCAGGTTATTGGAAAGCAAGCCGAGGCAGTCTAACAATAAAATTTGACTCTCTTTGTCAGTTGTGTATACTGCGGATATACATTATGGCAACTAAAGTACAGAAATGGGGAAATAGTTTAGCGGTAAGACTGCCTCGAGAGGTAGCGGAGAAATTTAAGCTTGGCGAAGGCACGACTGTTGAGATAAAATCTGAAGATTACGGAATTGTTATTAAGCCTGCAAAAAAACAGAAATATACTCTTGAAGAATTGGTAGCTGGTATTACTCCTGAAAATAGGCACGAAGAGACGGACTGGGGAAAACCTATGGGTCGGGAGATATGGTAGACAGGGATTACATACCAGAGAGAGGAGATATTGTTTGGTTGGATTTTTCGCCTACGCTCGGACGCGAACAGCGTGGCAAAAGGCCGGCAGTCGTAATTTCTTCAAAAATTTATAATGAACGGTCAGGACTTGCGCTCGTATGTCCAATAACATCAATAGCTAAAGGATATAATTTTGAAGTAGAAGTAAGAGAGAAAAAAATTAACGGAGTTGCTTTAGCCGATCACGTTCGAAGTCTTGATTGGAAAATAAGAAACCCAAAATTTATTTCTAAGCTTGCTACCGAGAACTTTAAAGAAATAATCAGTAAATTAATAGTATTGATTACTAGTGCATAGTTTTCGGCCCGTAGCTCAATGGCGGAGCACAGAGCTTATACCTCTGGGGTTGTAGGTTCGAGTCCTACCGGGCCGACCAACATATGAAACTCATATTTATTTATGGGCCACCTGGAGTTGGAAAGCTGACAGTTGCCAAAGAACTAGGCAAGATTACAAAATTTAAACTTTTCCATAACCACCTTACAGTTGATCTTGGAGTGTCACTTTTTCCATTTGGAACAAAAGAATATATAAATTTAGTTAATAAAATTCGCATTCATTTATTTGAATCTGTGGCAGAGAGTAAAATAAAAGGCCTGATTTTTACTTTTGTATATGGCGTGGAAACCGGAGCTAAAGATACTGATTACGAATTTGTAAAAAAAGTCGTCAGAATTGTTAAAAAGCAAAATGGTAAAGTGCTTTTTGTAAAACTTAGTGCTGCTGAAAAAGAATTATACAAGCGCATACAACATCCTTCGCGAAAGAAATTTGGTAAAGTGCAACATGTAAAAAGTTTTAAATCTATTCGGGCAAAACATGATTTAGATGCGACAATTCCCGTGGCCAGACATCTAATTATTGATAATACGAAACTTTCTGCGAGGAAGGTTGCTCGTAGAATTAGGGAGTATTATAAGGTTTAATATGTATCCCTATCTCCACACCGCGAACGCTAAGGAACTTACCGGGAAAGATCGGATAATTTTTCGGATTTTGGAAATTATCCCGGGCGCTGTAGCCTGGACCACGCTTTTGGGAATGATTTTGGCTTCTTGGCTCGCTCCGATTGCGGCCGCGATTTTTATAATACTTTTTGATTTATACTGGCTTATCAAGACCGTCTATCTTTCCGTTCACCTTCGCGGAAACTGGAAAAGAGTGATGCATAATTTAAAAATTGATTGGAGAGAGCGTGTAGATAAGCTGAAATGGGATCACGTCTGGCAGATTGTAATCCTGCCTTTTTATAAGGAATCCTTCGAAGTATCGGACGGCCTTTTGTCTAGCGTTGCGACCGCTGACTGGCCTAAAGATCGGATGATAATAGTTCTTGCACGCGAGGAAAGAGTGGGCCAGAAAGCGAAAGAAGTTTCACAAAAACTCCGCGATAAATACAAAAATATTTTCCCGCATATTCTGGAAACCGAGCACCCATCAAATCTTTCGGGGGAGATTCCTGGAAAGGGGTCGAATACAGCCTGGGCCGGGCGCAAAACCAAGGAATATATTGACGGCTTAAAAGTTCCATACGAAAATATTTTGGTTTCCTCTCTTGATATAGATACGCAAGTACCGAAACAATATTTCTTGGTGATAACTTATCATTTTCTGACGGTGGAAGATCCGGTCCATACTTCTTATCAGCCGGTCCCGCTTTATCACAATAATATTTGGGAAGCCCCGGCGTTTTCGCGTGTAGTTGCCAACTCCGGGAGCTTTTGGCAGATGATGCAGCAGGAGCGCCCGGAACGCTTGGCAACCTTTTCTTCGCATTCAATGAGTTTTAAAGCTCTGATTGACGTAGATTTTTGGCAGAAAAATATGGTTTCGGAAGACTCAAGAATATTTTGGCAGGGACTCTTGAGATATGGCGGCGATTATAAATCAGAGCCTCTTTCGTTCCCTGTCTATATGGATGCGAATGTAGGGAAAAATTTATGGGAGACTGTCAAGAATGTTTATAAGCAACAGAGGCGTTGGGCTTGGGGCGCTGAAAACTTTCCATACGCCGTCTTCGGCTTTATTAAAATTCCGGAGATTTCTCTTAGAAAAAAACTTTATTTCACGATGATAATGATCGAAGGGCTTTGGTCTTGGGCGACGAACGCGATCTTGATGTTTTTTTTGGGCTGGCTTCCGCTCGCGCTCGGCGGAGAAATTTTTAACTCGTCGATACTAGCTTTCAATCTTCCACGCGCGACGAGGATTATCATGACTTTCGCTATGGTCGGAATCGTCACTTCAATTTTAATTTCAACTTCGCTTCTCCCTCCGCCTCCGGAGAAAACTCCAAAGAGAAAATCAATTTATATGATTTTGCAGTGGCTCCTGATGCCCGCAATCTTAATCATTTTTGGCTCGCTCCCGGCTCTCGATGCCCAAACCCGCTTAATGCTCGGCAAGTATATGGGTTTTTGGGTGACCCCGAAATATAGAAAAGCCACGGAGCCTGAAAAAATAAAAAAGGGAGAGGAACTACAAGCCCTCTCCCAGTGACCGTGGAAGCGTAAGTATTACATCTACACTTCCATGGTTAATTTTCCTCGAGTACAAATTGGTGTCGTTCTCACTTTCTTGCCCTAGCGTAGGATAGCTGAATCTTTACCAGGGCCTGGATGACCTCTGCGCTGCAATGTTCACCCTTGTTGAGGATTAAGTCGGCACTTCTAAACTGCTCGTGCAGCTCACTCGTTTTAAAGCCACTTAACACCCATATTGGGAAGCGCTGGAAATAGCATCGCCTGTGTTCAATTATGGTCACAAAGGCTTTCGCGAGATTCTTGATGCTCATGATGACCAAATCTGGCTTAAACTCCTGCAAGGTTTTCTCGAGTTTTCCAGAATCGGTTCGGATTTGGAATTCGGTTAGACCTAGAGTTGAGATTTCAGCCATAGATCCCAACATCCCCGCATAAATATCAAGCAATTTCTCATCGCTTTCAATCAACAAAATGTTCATATTTTTACCTCCCTTTGGAGGAAAGGTAACAATAGCTGATGGTTTTGTCAAGATCTATTCAAAATGCGCTTGGCCGGATTAAAAAGACAAAAATCCAATTATTTAGCTATAGCACGATAACTGGATAATTGAATTCGTGGATCTAGAGATTCGCGAATTATGTAAGATTAAATTTTTTTTTGAGTGTTGGTTCGTTATCAATATGGTCCGCGAGAACGTGGCAGATATATTGGCGAACGTTAAAAAATTCCGCGACGAACATAGTTTCTTTTGAGCATTCAAAGGGATGCACAAAAACGCTTTTTTGAAGTTGTGCAAAACCCATCCGTTTGAGCGAGCGCGAAAGCGCATCGCGCGCCCTTTTGTGTTTTTCAGGGACATCAAACATGACGATTCGCCATTTGCGATCCCATTTATTCATCGGCGATATGGTGATAGCATCGATCTGGTAGGTGAGGGCGTGCCTTTTTCCAAATTCGGTCAAAACCATTGTGGTAGTGCCATCAGAATTATCTTTGGTATCAATAAGGCGTGAATGATAAAGATTTCGGATTACTCGATGCAAATTTCGTTTATTGATCCACTCCCACTCCTTTTTAATACCTTTAACAATTTTAAAATATTGGCGTGGGTCATGCGTCAGTCCAAGGGCGATGCCGCCTAATAGTAACAAGAGAACTTTTTGGGAAGTGGGCCGCAATTTTCTAAATTTTTTATTTGCTGTAATCATTATCCCATTATTACGCTATAGCACAATAAATGCAACTTTTAGATTTTATTCCAATTTACTCAAAATGCAGTGTTCCCGACTGCATCCTGACGCGCTGATGTAATTCGGGATATTTTTCGAGGGAATCAGATTCTATTATTTTTTTGGCTTCTTCGCGGGCGGCCTCAACCATTTTAATATTTTTTAACGCTTCCATGGCAACATCGGAAATTCCCCATTGCTGGGTCCCGGTTAATTCTCCGGTGCCACGTAGCTCCAGATCATATTGGGCAAGCTCAAATCCCGATTTCGCTTCCGTCAGCGCTTTGAGGCGCGATTTTGTTTTTTGGCTGTCAGACTCCGTAAATAAAAAACAATATGGCTGATAGCTTGATCGCATCACGCGGCCTCGGAGCTGATGGAGTTGCGCTAAGCCGAAGCGCTCCGCGCCCTCGATTATTATTACCGTTGCGTTCGGGACGTCCACGCCAACCTCGATTACGGAAGTTGCGACGAGTAGATCAATTTCTCCCTCCCGGAATTGTTTCATCGTCTTCTCTTTTTCTTTCGGAAGCATCTTGCCGTGGAGCATCGCCACCTTAAACTCCGGAAAAACTTCTAGGGAGAGTGTTTTATATTCTTTTTTGACCGCGCGCATTAAATCATCTTTATCCTCAATACGTGGGCATAGGACGTAAGCTTGCCGTCCGGAGGATATCTCGCGGCGGATATGTTCATAGGCCACGGCGCGGTTTTCCTTGGGGACTATTTCAGTAATCACTTGTTTCCGCCCCTTGGGCATTTCATCGAGGAGCGTTAAATCGAGGTCTCCATAAATAGTAAGCGCGAGCGTTCGTGGGATGGGAGTTGCGGTCATAGACAAAAGGTGTGGAACTCTCTCAGAATTTTTCTGAGTTAATTTAAATCGTTGGTTTATGCCGAAGCGATGCTGTTCGTCGATGATAACGAGGGCTAGATTTTTGAATTTTATTTTTTCGGCGATGAGCGAATGAGTTCCGATTAAAATTTGTATTTCGCCCGAAGCCAGCCATTTCAAGAGGGGAGCGCGGGCAATGTGTGTGGGTTTTTCGACAAAAGCCTTTGACGGGTATTTTAAAAATTCCGAGGAAGTAGCAAGCCCGATTTTGATATTGCGCGTGCCTAAACGTTTAATAAATTCTTCGAAGTGCTGGCGCGCCAAAACTTCGGTCGGCGCCATATAGGCCACCTGAAAGCCATTTTGAACACAAGCGAGACTCGCGATGAGCGCTACGATAGTTTTTCCCGAGCCGACCTCCCCTTCGAGAAGGCGCGACATTGGTTTTTCCCCGGAAATGTCTTTAAAAATATAATCGACTGCATTAATTTGCGCGCCCGTCAGTCCAAAAGGCAGGGTCTTAAAAAATTCATCCATTTCCCTTTTAGAAATTTTTATTAAAAATGATTGATGCTTTTCTCTCTCTTTTCTCCAAGATTGGCGCAGAAGCTGGATAATAAAGATTTCTTCAAAAGCAAAACGCTTTCGCGCCGCCTCGGCCCATTTAAGATCGCGCGGAAAATGGATTTCATGTAAGGAAGATTTTAAAGAGGGAAGATTGTATTTTTTTAAAATTTCTTTTGGAACCGGCTCTTTTAAATCCTGGTCTGTAATTTTTGAGATTATTCTTTTAACCGCGAAGCGGAGCCAGCGCGAGGAAAGCCCGCGGGTTTCAGGATAGATTGGAATCAAAGCTCCCGAATCGCTTATCTCGATACTTCCTTTCTCGAAAATCGGATTTTGCATGGAAAACCCGCTACGTTTATTTTGTTTGATTACACCCGTGAATGTATAATCCTCACCTACCTTTAATATGGAAGCCATGTAAGGCTGGTTAAACCAGGTTATTTCAAGTGACCCGGTTCCATCCGATACGTTAGCGCTCGCGATTTTAATTCTCTTTCGGAATGTTTTTTTGGCTTCTGTTTTAATCACGCGCGCGTGAATTGAGGCGCGCTCGCCCAGAATTAATCCGGCAATAGTTTTTCTCCCGGCAAACCCCTCATATCTCGACGGAAAGTGCCAAAGCAAATCCCGAACGGTATTAAGCCCGAATTTGCCCAAAATTTTTAGCTGTTTATCAGTAAGGCGAAAATAATTCGAAAGGGGATTGTCTAACATCTACACATTATACTGTGCCCTCGAGAGGAGTCGGACCTCTATCTCAAGCTCCGCAAGCTTGCATCCTATCCGTTGAACGACGAGGGCATTTGATTAATAGGTGCTTGATGTGCGGCGTTCAATTTTGAAAATATATACGATTTTTTTCTCCTTGTATATTTCATATCGCAATCTGTAAGCGCCTATTCTTTTTCGCCATACATTTTCCTGTCCGCCGAGTTTTTCAACATCACCATCAAAAGGGTCGATTTCCATTCCATCAATCGCATTCTTTAGACGCAGAGAGTATTTTTCCGGGATACGCTCAAGACTATTTCTTGCCTTGGCGTCTACGAGGACTTTCCAATTCATTTTTCAATTTACTCCACTCTATAAATTTTCCTTCTTTAAAATTATTTCTGGCGCGCTCCAGATCTTTCAAATCGGCTCGAGTTGCCCGAAATATTGGAATCGCTTTTCTTAATGATAATAATTCTTCGTATTCTTTTTTTGGAATAGCCACAAGCTCGTCCTTACTAGCTAATTTTTTTGGGATAGTGATTATAGGCATAAATTTATCTTATCAAAATCTGAAAAATCGCGCAATGGTGTCAAATAGGGATTCTTCAATTTCTTTTTCTTCAAGAAATTTCAAAAGGTGTTCCCGGATTTCATTCGGGTCAATGTTCCAAAGAGGGATCGTTATCTGCGGTTGGAAGGTTTTATTTGAGATTAAATAAAGATCTCTGATATGCGGCGGATCATAATTTATCCAAAAATATTTTAGATTGTCGTACGTATATAAAACTTTATCGACGGTGACTCCGCGCGAGGTTATCGCGAAGTGAATTATCTTCGGCTTTTTTGATCCGTGCAGGGCGACCGCGAAACCGCCGATTAAAACCATTATCGCAAAAAGATAATTTTGAAGAATTATCGCAAGCGCAAAGAATCCAAATGTTACAATTCCGACTGCCCAAAACCAGTCTTTCCCTTTCTCGTGATGTTCGAATTCTTCCGCTTCCCAAGAAAAAAGCGTTAAAAAGTTGTCCATATTTAAAGTATATCAGACTTTATTGCGGGAGGGCGCAGCTTGTTTTTTCAGCGAGCCTTGCGAACGAAACTACACCAGTTTCTCTGGACTCATCGGCGAATATCCAAGTCGGATATCCTTCGATTTTCTTTTCATCGCAGATCGAAAGGCGTCCCTTGCCATCCGGCGTGGAACATTCTTCATATGGCAGAAGATTCGCGGATTTTCCGAACATCGCCTTTTGCTTTTGGCAATATGGGCACCAAAATGTTCCGTAGAAAACTGCGCCTTTATTGTTAAGGCATACAGCAAAGTCATCATATTTCCCGGGCTTGCTCGCTTCTTTAATGAAATAATAAGCGCTCGCGGCAAGCGCGATTATTACAACTGTCCAGATAATTATTTTCTTTGTTTTATTATTCATATGCGGTGTGAGTCGGTCCAGAACCGACCTGATTAAGACAGTGTAAGGCTATTTTGAGATATTTTCCAGAGCTCGGTTTGATGGGAGTCGGTCGGGGTCTGAATCTCAAATGTTACAAATGTTACGCTAGAATGCACTTATTGCGCTCGTAACATTTATGGAGAAAGCGTGTTTGGAACATTTGGAACAGCACGTATGCGTTCCAGCGTTGTTCCGATAGAATTAAGACATGTCAGACAAAAAAGCTGTTTGTAACCAGTGCGATTCGTCACTGGACGAAGCATACAATCTGCCCGAAGCCGAGCGGAAGCCATGCCCCCGTTGTGGATCCCTCAGCCGCGCCCTGCAGATAAGCGTTTCCGATATGGTAGAGCTGCGCGACCAGGTGCGGCTCCGTCACAAAGTGCCTGGCCGCTCAAGGCCGCAAGCGGAAATTGTGTCTGGCGACGACTTGCATAGAAAATCGGGGATTTGGATGAGGCTGTCCCGCGTGATCGATCGCGGTAAGAACTGGTACGAAGAAAAGATCGTCAATCCTTCAACAGGCAAAGTAGAGCACCATCAAAGCCATCCGCTCGACGAGCATGTCGGCCACGGATCGGCAAAGTTTAAGAAATAGGTAGCGGCCGACGGAAATTTTACGTCTTTCATTTCTATGGTTTATCTCTAAAAGTCGTAATCAAAGTTGCCCGCGTTGGTGATTAATTTCAGAATCACTAGCCCCGAAAATTCTGCTGCTTGCCCATCGGGACCTTTCCAGATATCTATTTTCGTTATACCTCTTAGGGAATTATACTGCGCCCTTATATCAAAGGCGTCATTTGCTTTGATTCTTTGAATTAACTGATTGATTAAATTGTTAGTTCTAACAGCCCATTCATATTGGAAATTTGTATTGGGCAAGGTGATCGCCGGTCGATTATCGTATTGCAATGCTTTCAACTCGGCCTTCATTTGTTTTCCAGCGATATTCAGCAAGCCAAAATCAAGCTTTAGAGTGTGGCCTGCTTCATCGGCCAGCACATAATTTCCTTCGTTCGTTTGCGTTACTGCGACTTCTGAGAGGTTGTCGTTTCCTTTTACTCTTAGAGTCTGCGTTTCCAGTTCAAAATATATTTCTGCCTCTGGCGGAGTTTTATCAATTTTAATTTCCTTTGACTGAAGCGATTCATAATTCCCCGCCCGATCGGTTGAGAAGTAAAGAATGGTTGTTGTCCCTTCTTGAACAAGTGGAAACGGATCAGAATAAATATTCCACGTCTGGCCACCATCGAGCGAGTATTCTGTTTTCAAGACACCCGAATTGTCGTCAGTTGCAGTCAAACTCACTGAAACATCGCCTGCGTACCACTGCCCGTTATTTATCTGTAATCCTGTGGTCGAAATTTCAGTTATCGGTTTCGTTATATCTGCCGATTCCTCTGCGTTGAGAACCGCGGATGGCTCTGCTTCGGATTCAAATTCACCATCACCATCTTGGTCGACGTGGAAAGTAAAATCAGTTTGTTGCGGGGAAATATCAAACTCGACATTTGTATCAGGAGTCGTGAGCGGAATTTCGTTGTAGTATATCGTCTCAGCCACTTCCTCGTCTATAATCCTCTTGATTCGGGCGTTGAATGAGCCGATATCCGTCGCGAGGCCGCGAATTGCGTATGTACCTCCGTCAGGCAGAAACGCAAATTTGTTATCTTCGATCATGTCATATACGACCCCGGGAATGCCGTGTTCGATAAATCCTTCGGGTGTTGGTCCTACATGGTTGCCATCC
>MFIO01000009.1:0-8425 GCA_001780775.1 Candidatus Giovannonibacteria bacterium RIFCSPLOWO2_12_FULL_43_11c
CATAACGCTTAAAATATAATCTAAATTTGGAAATTTTTAAAGGGGTGAAAGCGACGACGCTTTCACCCCTCATTTTCTTCTCCTTTGTGTCTTCTTCCCCAAAGATTGTTGTATGCTCTTTTCCATTCGTCAATCAATTGTTCGTTTTCGCTGATAGAAACTCTGAGCCGATAAATCTTGAGACCATTCTTCTTACAGGACTCTTTTAACCGTTCTTTGACTCGCTCCGTTCTATCTCTCTCGAATTCGACTTCGGGCGTATTCCCACTGTGCTTACGCAATTCACGTTCGAGATAAGCAATTTTTTCATGCAAATCCGCGGTGGCTCTTATCCTATCCCCGACGCAAATAACCCTTTCGCAAGTATCTGGGTATGGAGACATTGACGTCAAAGGAACACCACAGCTGACGCATCTTGCGTTGTGAATCACAAAAACTTTTGGTTTTTCGGCCAATGACGCTGCTTTCGGCGCTTCCTCTCGAATCCCATTTAGAGATACATTACGCCCATCTAGCCTGTCTTCCAAGAAGGCTCCTCGAGTTCTAGCATGAAGATCAATATGATGACTGTTCATGACCCCTCCTTTTTATGAATAGTTATGTAGATACCATCCCCCATTCCGGAACACAAACTCAAACTGCCAGAATGAGAACCATTTTTTGCCCTCGAGATCGACACGCAAGATCCATGCTTGAACCTTAGTAATATCCCCTCTCATAGTTGTTCTTGTAGACCAAATGCCCATGCCTCCGCAACCACATATATCTGGCACGTTAGGCAATGATACGGATCGGGCATTTCTGGGATCAAATAGATCCCGCGAAATTCTTGCAAGCGATAACGACCATTCTCTTTTTGAGGCTTGCCTTTCAAAAAGCAATTGGATTTCTTTAAACGCATTATGAAGCTTCTTCTCCGGGCTTTCGCTCGCAAAAGCCAAGCTCGCAGAGAAAAAAACGCCCACAAGGGCGAATAATAATTTGTTAAATATCATTTTCTTGCTCCTTCCTTAACGCAAGTATCTTGTTTTATTCAGTTTATGCTCTTCGAAAGTCCTCGCATAGTGGATAACGCCTTTCGAATCGGAAAGATAGTAAAGATACGGCGAGAGAGTCTGATTTATCGCGGCTTCGATCGCGCCAATCCCGGGATTCGAAATCGCCCCAGCCGGAAGCCCTTTATATTTATAGGTATTATACGGATCGTCGAGCGCTAAGTCTTCGTCGGTAAGCTTATGCGACGCTCTGCCGGTCGCGTAGGTCAGTGCGGCGTCCACCTGCAAAGGCATACCGAGCGAAATCCGCTTCCATAAAATTCCGGAGATAAGTTTTCGATCTTTCTCCAAAGCCGCCTCCTCTTCGAGAAGCGAGGCCATTATGACGATGTCGCGCATATTTTTTTCCTGCCTTTCTATATCGCTATCATAAATAGCCGTCTTCTCTTCAAAATTTTTTTTCATTCTCGCGAGAATGACTTTCGGCTTGGAATCTTTAAAAAAATCATATGTGTCCGGGAACAAGGATCCTTCTTCGCTAATCGCTTCTTTCAAAAATTCTTCACGCGAGACGACTCCCGCGGACTCAAGCGCTGACGCGATTTGATAAACATTAAAACCCTCCGGAACTGTTACCGAAACTGTTTCTGCCAGCGTCGGCTGAGGCTCCTTTGACGAATACCAATAAAGTGCTGTGAGCAATAAAAGCAGAAAAAATCCAAGCGCCGCGATTTTAATTTCCCTTGAAATCGGCATATAAAAATAATTTTAGCATAAAAAGAGCCCGTCTCGCACTTGCGTACGCGACGGGCTCGGTTCGGGGCGAAGAGAAATCGTCACAGATCTACCGCAAAGTTCACAGCATTTTCAAACATCTGCAAACCGTGCGGCTTAGCTATCGATTCCCTTCGCCAGTTATCGAATTGGGAGAATTCAACGAAGCGTTCCGGATGCGGCATGAGCCCAAAGATCCGGCCGGATGGATCGCATACTCCCGCGATAGAATAAAGCGACCCGTTTGGATTCGCTGGATAAAAATCAGCCGGCTGGCCACCCTCGGAATATCGTAGGGCTACGCAATTCTTATTCTCGCCGATTTCCGGCCATCGCGTATTCACGAGGAAACTGCCTTCGCCGTGGGCAACCGGAAGCGTTATCTCACTATCGTACCCGCGGGTAAAAACGCACGGACTTCCCTTTTCTGTGATGAGCTTTATCCACCGGCACTCGAATTTTCCGGAATCGTTAATCTCGAGCGTTGCGTACCGAATGCGTATAGTATTTAACGGTAAGAGTCCGGATTGAACGAGCACCTGGAACCCATTGCATATTCCGATGACAAGTTTCCCTGCATCAACGAATTCCTGAAGCTCGTCGTGCAGAAATGAAATCAGCTCAATCGCCAGAATTTTTCCCGATGCCACATCATCCCCGTAAGAAAACCCGCCCGGAATCGCGAGTATCTGGTAGCTCCGGAGGCGGCGGGTGCCGCTCCGGAGCTGGTTTATGTGCACGAGCTCTGGATTGCCGCCTGCTTTGAGAAAAGCGTTGGCGGTTTCCGGGTCGCAATTTGTGCCGTCTGTTCTTAAAATACAGATATTTGGTCTCAATGGAACACCTCCTTCATTGGTTTCTGCCAGGCTTCTTTCAATTCATCGAGATCAGCACGGAAAACATGGCCGCGATTATGGACACTGATAACTTCGCTTGCAATTGTGCGGCCAATTTCCTCCGCGGGTATTCCCGAAGATTGAATCTCAAAAACATCCATGTCTCTCACTTCAACGAGAAAGCCCCCGGCAGTCTCGTTAAAAAGCCGAAAGTCTATTCTCTCTTTTTCTTCACGCGCGTACCCGAGTTCCAGCGATGCGCCCATGCCTCCGCCAAAACACATCTCCGCGAGGGTTGTAAAAAGCCCGCCCTCCGAAATATCATGGCAAGAAAGAATTGCTCCTCTGGCAATAAGCCGGTGAAGTTTTTTGAACGTCTTTACCGTTTCTTTGAGATTGATTTTCGGCAGGTTATTGCCAACTATCCCATGCAGGTCGTAGTAAACCGAACCCGCCATCTCCGGTTTTCGCAATCCGACTTGCATGATTGCAGATCCTTTCTCTTTGAAATCCGCAGAGATCGTTTTTCTCACATCCCGAATTTTTCCGAAGACCGAGATGCAAAGCACTGGAGGAATTTTGATAACTGTGCCGTCTTTCCCGCGATATGTGCTCGACAAGCTGTCTTTGCCGGAAATGTATGGAATCCTAAATGCCTCCGCGACATCTACGCACGCGTCCACCGAGCGATCTAGCGCGCCCAATTCCTGTTCATCGGGATACGGCCAGATGAAGTTATCAATAAGCCTCGCTTCTCTCGGATCTCCGCCCACAGCAACAAAGTTAGCTAGAGCTTCAATCGCCGCCCAGACGCTCCCCCAATACGGATCGATAAGATTCAATATCGGGTTCAGTCCGTGGCTGATAATAACTCCGTAATTTTTCCCCAAAATCGGCGTCAAAACTACGGCGTCGTTTGGCCCATCATGGTCAACTCCCGAAAATGGCGCGAGGGCATTTGTGCCCTGTACGCTATGATCGTACATCCGCACAATGGGTTCCTTTGAGCATACATTTAGGTGGCTCAGAATTTGGCGGCAGGTTTCTCTCCAGTCGCTCGGCACGGGTATCCCCGGTTCCTCAAATTCCGGGCGCACCCAATTTGCATTCAGCACTCGCTGCGGTAAGCCATGATGTAGAAAATCCATACTGAGATCGCAGAGCGTTTCGTTTTCGTACATCACCACAAGCCGTCCGGTATTGGTAAAAACTCCGAGCGCCGTCGCTTCGACATTTAGACTGCAGCATATCTCGAGAACTCGAGGTACGTCTTTTTCGGCAGCCGCAAGAATCATTCGCTCTTGCGATTCCGAAATCCAGATTTCATCCGGCGACATTCCCGGATATTTGGTCGGCGCCCGCTCAAGAGTTACGTGAACGCCAGTCTCGCTTCCCATCTCGCCGATGGCAGATGAGAAACCTCCGGCTCCGCAATCAGTAATGGCGCGGATTAAACCTTCATCGCGACACCTAAGAATTGCGTCACCCGCACGTTTCTCCTCGATTGCGTTTCCTATCTGAACCGCGCTGGCATTAACCTGTGCGGTCTGGTCGGTCATTTCGCCCGAAGAAAACGTCGCGCCGTGGATCCCATCCCGTCCAGTTCTTCCGCCAATAACAACAATCCTGTCTCCCGGCCGCGGCTTACCCTTCTGACACTTATCCACCGGAATTATTCCGTACGCACCGACGATAACCGTCGGTTTTGCTCGGAAGTCTTCGTGAAAATGGACCGAGCCGTTGTTTGTTGGAACGCCCATGCGGTTCCCATAGTCCCGTACCCCAGCGACAACTCGCCGCAATAAATAATGGGGGCTCAAGCAACCGGCAGGGAGTTTCTCTGGGTCAAGGTCTGGGGGAGCAAAACAAAAAATATCAGTCGATGCAATCGGCTTTGCTCCCTGGCCATCCCCGAAGATATCTCTCAATACGCCGCCAGTTCCTGTCATAGCTCCGCCGTAGGGCTCGAGCGCGCATGGACTGTTGTGAGTTTCTACCTTTCCACACAAGCCTTGCCCAGCGAAAAAATCTATAACGCCGGCATTGTCATCAAAGGCAGAGAGCACGCCTTCCCCAAATTTTTCCACCGTTCCCTTAATTCGGGCGATCAATGGTTTTTTTTCTACCCCGTTCACGATGAGTCGCGCTCGAAAAGTTTTGTGGCTACAGTGCTCGCTCCAAGTTTGAGCATATGTTTCACCTTCCCCATCAGTCAGATCGCGCCCTATTTCACGAGCGTGCGCCTGGAGAATTTGCATCTCTTCGAGATCAAGATGCCATTCACGCTTCTTAGATAGTCCCATTAATTCCTCGTCGCTCATTCGACGAATGGGAATGATCGTTATCGGGCCGCGTTTGCCCGAGATGATAAGCGAAGTCGGCGGTTCGATGACGATTCTCTCGACAGTCTTACTCACCACAAGTAGCCGATCACAAATGAATTGGATATCTTCATCCGGCGGAGTTCCAAAGAACCCGTACTCGGTACTTGAGTCTACCGCGTCAAGATCAATGCCTAGATTATGCGCAGCTTTCATGATCGACGCCGCCTCCGGATTCATTACCCCGGGCTTGTAAGCGACTTCGATCAAGCGAGCCGCGTTTTTGATCAGCGGATAGTTTACGGTGAAACTCTGGGTAAGCTGGTCTGCGAAAAGGTTCTCGGCAAGTTCTGACGCATCATCGGGTTCAATCCCCTCGAGACGGTAGACCCGAGCAGTTTTCACATCAATGATGCTCCTGATACCCAAATTGCGTATTTCGGTAAAACAGCTTTGTCCTCGAACATCAGTTCCGATTTTAGTTCCCACTCTTACGACTTGAATCATTGATTTCTCCCTTCATATTCAGTTGGAAAACAACCAAGTTTATTCACTCAAAAAATAGCAAAATTCGAAGAAATAAGCAAAAGCGTTTTCTGAAATTTAAGCCTGATCCTGAATATACGGGACGAAGGCAAATCCTGGATATTTTTGTTTCCTGAAGCCATTTTCTTTTGTCTTAATCTCCTTAAATATCGCCCCATCTTTAGGATAAACCAAACGGCCACCGATTTTAATCTTCTCTCTCCATTCCGCAGGAACTTCGGATAATTCTGCGGCGCAGATAATTCCATCAATGCTCTCTGGCAAATCATGAGATGCATCCCTGCAAAAAAGAGAAACTCTTTGAAAAAGCTCTGGATATTTTTTCAAATTTCTTTCCCCGAACTTGCAAAGCTCCCGAACTCGCTCAAACGCGTAAATTTTTCCTTCCTTGCCTACGATTTCGGACAAAAGCGCCGTTGTCCATCCGGACCCGTGCCCAACATCCATTATTTTCTCTCCTCTCTTCGGCTCCAAAAGCTCAAACATGAAAGCGACGGTATACGGCTGGGAAATTGTCTGCCCCTCCCCAATCGGAAGCGCTTCGTCGAGATATGCCGACCTCTCTAGACTTTTAGGAACAAAGTCTTTTCTATCAATTTTCAAAAACGCCCCAATAATATTCGGCGTCTTTAAAACCCCGGTATTTTTTAAACTCTCAACCAATTCTTCCACAAATCAAAAAGATAATATATCGTAGCAATGGAGGTTACTTTCTCCTCCGCAGCCCCTTGAATCATCTCCGTCAAATCCCGCAGTACTTGACCAGACTCCGCTCCCTTTCGAACCGCAGCCTTTTCCGGTTTTGGAATTGCAATCTTTATCGTTTGCGAGTCCGCTCGCATCCGCGCTCTCGAGACTCGTTCCGAGATGATACGCATCGCGAGAATTTTTCAGAGTGCGGTAAGTATAGTAGTACTGCGCCTTTGTTGTGGGGTCAGTCGGAATAATTTGCATGACATCAGAACTTATACCACTCAACTTCTCTGGATAGCTGTTATTCTTATCGTAATAAAGCTCCATTGCAACCCGCAGTTGGCTTAAGTCCGCCGTGCGGCGCGCGTCTCGGGATTTCATTCGCGCGATACTTAAACTGCCTCCGGATATTTCATCGAAAGTTTTGGAATCTTTCGGCACATCAATTTTCACTTCCTTATTAATATCCGAAATTACCACCTTAAAAACTATATTTACCTGCTTATCTTTGAGCATTGTTGCCGAGTCGGACGGCACCGCGCGGATGGTATAGGTAATAATCGCGGGATACCCGTTCGCGTCAGCCCAGAGGGTCAGCTTGGCATTTTTATTATAGTAATTGAACGCTTCATTGAATTCCGGGCTTTTTAGATATTCGAGATACCCGCGGTCGGCTATCAGGGAATAATCTTTGGCAAAATTCTTTTTATCCGCCTCTTTTATCAGGCGTTCGTAAAATAGGACGACTGCTTCCTTGCGAATTTCGAGATCATAGCGGTAAAGTGACCTCTCCTCCACGCTCTCGCTCTTTGGAGGATTTTCAAAAACAAACAATTTTTCCTCATCCGCGATGGAGGCCGCCTTTTGGATTAAATCCAGGAGATCTTTGCGGTTCTCTTTATATTTTTTCTCCGCACCAGGTACTTCGTTTGTAAAGTAGGAAAAATCATTGGACAAAAACCCATCCGAAGACGTCGCTACGTTCGGATCGATTTTGATCCACTGGCCTTTAATGTTCCCGATAAAACTTGAAAATATGCTGGGTATATTATTGACCCTTAAGTAATATATCCCGTCTTTCTTAAGAGCATCCGCGTTGAATTTATAAGTCAGGTCTCCGAAGTCTCCAGTTGCATCGCCGTTGAATTTCCAATCGGCTGTTTCTTTTTTCCAATCCGTCTGGGCGGAGGCGGAGAAACTTACATTCATCTCTGCCGGCGCGTAGTTAACCATTTCCTGAAGCGAGACCAAAAAGGGCTTCGGCGGCTCCGAAGAAAGATATAGATAACTCGAGCTGTCTTTTGTAAACGTTACTTTCTTTCCTTCGATGCGGGTCGCCTCGGGCTTAAAATTATAAGTTTTTTTCAACTGAACTACGGCGTTATCCGTTTCAAAGTTAATGACGAGCTCAAAATTTTTGCCGTCCCCCGATCGCCCATACCCGTATTCTTCTTCCGTCTTGGGATCCGTTATGAATAATTTGCTCGCATAATAATATTTCTGCTTTCCGGCATCGATAAGCAATTGCTTCATGGTCGCGGGATATGGATTAGTTTTTTTGGAATACCCCAAAGTCTGCAAATACTGCAGTATCGCGCCAGCATTCTCCGCCCGCGCCGAATCATTTTTATACATCTCTCTAGCCTCGTCGCTTAAAGTAAGCTTGGAAGAAAACGGCTCGGCATCTGCATCGCGCTTGCCGACTGAAACTGAGGCTGAAATAGAATAAGAAGAAGTGTCGATTTTGGAAGCCGCAATGAGAATTCCCGACATTAAATTATCTTCAGCGTATGGAGGCCGTGCGAAGAGGCCTATTTTCATAAAATACGCGTACGCACCTCCTCCCAGCAAAACTGCAACGACAACCGCAATAGATATTGCTATAATTATTTTTCTGGAAGAGCTTGGCGGATGTTGAACTTGAACCGGCTGTTGGGATTGTGCTGGCTGGACAAGAGAAGCGCTCGTTTTCTCGATCTCCGAAAACCCCGCGGCAATATCCACATCCTGCCACCCCGCATCATTCAAAGATTTTTTTACTTCGTCCTTAGACTGGCCGGTACCGAGCGCTTGTTGAATAAACTTAAGGAGTTCCGGGTTTGTATTCATGTAATTAATTATACAGCTTCAAGCGGTTTTCATTTGTGTGTATCCGCAAAATAAATTTATGGAGCGTTCTCTAATCAATACCTTCTGACCACTTCAATGGGTGTTTGATAATTAATTCCCATATGCGGACGCTCGAAATTGTAGTAACGCA
>MFIO01000009.1:8444-9304 GCA_001780775.1 Candidatus Giovannonibacteria bacterium RIFCSPLOWO2_12_FULL_43_11c
AAATTGTAGTAACGCAAATATATAGGAATTTCTTTTTTCCATGTCTTGAGTGATCTTGGAATTTTTGAAATGCATTCTTCCTGTATAGTTCGGTTGAATCGTTCAAGATGCGCGTTGTCATTGGGAGTTCTCACTCTCGAGTGCCGGTGCGCCATGCCACGTGCAACAATTCGTTTTGTGAACCATTTTGAAAATTCTGAACCATGATCTGACTGCAATGTTTCGATTGAAAATGGAACGACCTTTCTCGTAGTCTCCACAAATCTAAGACTCGTATGCGTATTGATGCGCTCTGAGGCAATCGCATGCGCAAAGCGGGAGCAAACATCAAGTCCAGTATAGATATATAGCTGTTCACCAACTGGCCCATCATGAATAGTGTCAATTTCGACCAATATACCAGGCTTTTGGGGCAATGGACGAGGTGGATACGTATGCCACTTTTTCCAAGGAGAGTATCTGGAAATATTACTTCTTCTGAGTACGCGCTTCACGCTCGAAATGGAAACTCTAATTCCTTCCGATGCCATTCGATAATGTAGAATTTCTGCGCATTGATTTCGTTCCGATCTCAAATCAAGAATGCGCCAGACTATTTCTTTTGGTAGCTCACGGGGATGATGATCCGGACGCGAAGAACGCGTTGGGATTATCCGAGCATTGTGATGCATCAGTCCGGCACGTTTCACCCAATTCATAATTGCTTGATGTGAATAGCGAAGATGTCGCGCAACTGATCGGATACTCCAGCCAGATTCGACCAAGCGAACTGCTTCCATGCGAAGCCTGGGAAGATGAGGATTTGTTGTATATGACATATACGTCATTCTACTGCTAGGTGGTCACAAGCTATTGAACCA
>MFIO01000009.1:9317-30766 GCA_001780775.1 Candidatus Giovannonibacteria bacterium RIFCSPLOWO2_12_FULL_43_11c
ATATACGTCATTCTACTGCTAGGTGGTCACAAGCTATTGAACCATTACGTGGAGTTGATTTAATCTTGAGACTGTGCTAATTTGGAACAAACGCTGTTTGAAAGGAGCACACATGAAGTTTCCGTATGCGCAGATTCTGCGATTCTGTAGTTCGGGAGCAATCGGCGTGCTCCTGGGCTATCTGATTCTCATTGTTCTTACCGAAGAAGTTGGAGTATGGTATCTGGCTTCCGCGATTGTAGCGTCCATAGTAAATTACACCTCAAATTTTCTTTTTCATAAATATTGGACGTTCAAGGATCGGGAGTCGCATGAAATCCACAGGCAAATCGGCAAATACGCCGCGATGGTTGTTTTTCTTTTTCTGCTCGGCATTACACTGCTCTATATACTTGTCGAGTGCCTGCGCCTCTGGTACCTCTTCGCTCAACTCATCGTAACCGGCGTCGTTACCGTAATCAGCTACCTTATCTCTCGGCGCATCTTCGCCAACGAAAAAACCGCCGCGTCATCCCCATGACCTCCGGCGGTTTTTGAATAGTAAGTATTCTCGCGATCGCGAATATACTTACTATTCAAATAAAAAAGAGGCGTGGCAAAATCTCTCTCGCGCACGCCCCTTATTCAATCCTCACAACCCTTTTGGAGTTTATCCGATTATCGTGGATCCTGGCAGTATCTTTCCGCCAGATTTTTTGTCCACTGGAGCTGGGTCGGCCTTATCCGTAGCACAAGACTGGCACGAACAGACACAGTGTTTGTCGCAATGCGTCCCAGAGGCATCGCAATAATGAAACGTGCTGTGTTTGCATTTTTTGGGACATTTGTCTCCCACCATAATTTTTCCTCCTTCCTAAAGTATTTCTTGAAACCTATCACAAAACTGGCGATTTGTCCAGAAAATGCTATATTATATGAAAACTAGGGAGTGTCGTTCAGCGGCAGGACTCTGGTCTCCAACCCCGCAGCTGCGGGGCGATTCCAACAAAATGTTTACAGTTTATGTTTTAAAAAGTAAAAAAGATGGAAAATTCTATATCGGTTCGACCGGTAATTTTTCACTAAGACTAAAACAACACGATGATGGCTTAGTTAAATCAACCAGAAATCGAAGGCCGCTAGATTTGGTTTATAAAGAAGAATTTGATACAAAGAAGGAAGCCCTAGCTCGAGAAAAATATTTCAAAGGTGGCGGCAGGGCTAGAAAGTTATTGAAGGAGTTAATTGAAGGGAGTGTCGTTCAGCGGCAGGACTCTGGTCTCCAAAACCAGTAACCCAGGTTCGATTCCTGGCACTCCCGCCACAATCAACATTTAGTATCGAGTGATCGAGAGGGTTTGTAGTCCACAATTGACACGATTTAATACGGTAATATAATTTAAATAGTTCTCTAAAATCTGCATCGAATTATCCAATGGAATCGAAAGAGTTAAACTACATAGTGAGGATAAAGAGCTGGCGTTGCCCTCTATGAGATTACGGAGCTCAGTAATTTGTATGGCAAATCTTCTTCTTATGAATCACCACTTTTTTGATTGCCGCACCTTTAGGGTGGCTCACCCGCGCTGAGACGGAAATAATATCTCTTATAAAAACGATAGTTCGGTGCAGTTTTTAGGGAATTTTTTATAAAATCAAAGGGCCCGGAATGAATCCAGACCCTTTTGGTACTAAAATATTTAGAAACATCAATGAACTCAGTATCTGTCTAGAGTGAGGTATCGGAGTGCAAGCCAATACGGGTTATTGCTGCGGTTTGCGATGGCTTCGAGTTGATTGCTTATATCCACATCTGTTGCTGATTTAAAGAACATTTCCGCAGTCACTAACATAATGGCTTCGTCACCCAGCTCCGGAAAGCCTGACATAGAAAAGATTAGACTTCCGAAAGCACTCACGCTTATTGCTCCTCCCCACTGACCGGCTTCGGGGTTCCTACTTTCCCAGCTACTTTTGTGGTCTGGATGTTGCACAAGACGCTTTGCTTTCTCTTGGCAGAAGGCAAGATATTTTTCTCCCTTTTCTACCAAGACAGCTCCGATTGGTGTTACCAAAATCGGGAAGCCACGTCTTGCTTCTGCAACGCAGAAATATCCACCTTCGCGATCTTTCCATTTATCCCACGCATGGAATAAGGTAATCGCCTCTTTAACGGCCAACTCAGCTACGGCCACGAACTCTGCAATCTGCTTGTGGCCAGGGATTCTTTCAATGAACATGATTTACCTCCTGTTTTTATTTCGTAGTAGTTTAGCACAAAGAATGAAAAAAGTCCAGCGAATGACTTCCGCGCAAATTTTTATACCTTCACCCTCTCATCCCTTAAAATTTTCAAATGCGCGGAGTGGAAGAGGACCGAAATCCACGTCATTACGATAGACGAAATTATAAGCGTCTCGCCGAGCGTCCTGAAACTCTCCGAAAGCGGGGTCAAAATTAGAATCAGGATGCCCACTATGTATATAAAAAGGCGCATGCGGTCGAGGACGAATTTATAATCTTCGTCGAGCGAAAATTTTCCGGATGCGAACTTAAATTCGAGATTCCTGATTAAGCCCAAGAAAATATACCCGACCAGAAACCAGAAAAATAAATTGGCGGCTAAAAATTGGTACGAGATGAGGTAGAAGCTCAAAACGAGTACGAGTATAAAATCCCTTGCGACATCCAAAATGACCCCCGTTTTAGTCACTCGCTTGGCGTTCCTTGCGAGAGAGCCGTCCAACATGTCCGTAAACCCGGCGAGAAGGGTTACCGCGAATATGAGAAGGTAATCGGCTTTGACGCTGAAAAGATACGCGAGAAATCCAACCAGGGCAAAACCGATCAGGCTTATGACATTCGGGCTTATGAAATGAAAACGCGTATCCAGGAAATCCGTTACTGGCCGCAAAAGATAATCTCTCCACTCGGCTTCGGAATTCGTCGTTCGAGCAAGGTAAGCTCTGACTACTTCTTTAGAAAGAAAAATGGGCAGAAGAAAATAACCCGCGACTGCGGCCAATCCGAAAACTCCTATCGAGAAAGGCATAGCCTAAACCTTTGCTTCTTTATGCGCCGTTCTTTTTTTGCACCACCCGCAGAATTTGCTAAACTCCAATTTCCGCTCAACTGTCTTCTTGTTTTTCGTGGAATAATAGTTATAGCGTTTGCAGACGGTGCACTGAAATTTTATTAAATTTACTTGTGACATAATATTTATTTTTCCAGAGCCGAGACCGGGAATCGAACCCGGGACCTCATCCTTACCATGGATGCGCTCTGCCGTCTGAGCTATCTCGGCTTGCCTCCTAATGTAGCATTAATCCGCGAGGATGCTCAAGTTATCGTGATCATCCATTTCCAAAAAACCGGATTTAATTTCAAAATTTCTAACACTTTGGTCAAGGAGTCCGATTTTCGCCGCACCTTCTTCCAATAGGGTAATCAGTGGCCTGTGATGATCCAATAGAGTGATTTCCCCGCTCTTTGTTTTCACATTAAAAGACATTGCGTTGCCTTCGAATTCAACTCCCCTCAAAGAATAAATCGTAAGCTTCATGCATTTAATTCTAATCGTTAAGCGCCCCTTTCATATAAAAGAAATCTTCCGGCTCGGAATCGTATTTTCCCTCTATAATATCTCTGAAATCAGATATCGTTTTTTGAAGCGGGACATATTTGCCGGGCCGTCCCGTAAAAGTTTCTCCCACAAAAAACGGCTGGGACAAGAATTTCTGCGTTTTTCTCGCTCTAGATACAACAAGCTTATCTTCATCGGAAAGTTCTTCCAATCCCAAAATTGCGATTATATCTTGAAGCTCCTTATAGCGCTGCAAAATCTCCTGAACATTTCTCGCTACGCGATAATGTTCCTCCCCAACTATTTTTGGATTAAGCGCCGCTGAAGTTGAAGCGAGAGGATCTACCGCCGGATAAATTCCAATTTCCGTAAGCGAGCGCGCAAGCACGATAGTTGAATCAAGATGCGCAAACGTTGTCGCCGGAGCAGGATCCGTAATGTCATCCGCCGGGACATAAATCGCCTGGACCGACGTGATAGATCCTTTCTTAGTTGATGTGATGCGCTCTTGAAGCTCTCCCATTTCACTCGCTAAAGTCGGCTGATATCCTACGGCGGAAGGCAGGCGCCCAAGAAGTGTCGAAACTTCAGATCCGGCCTGCGAAAAACGGAAAATATTGTCAATAAACAACAAGACGTCCTTTCTTTCTTCATCTCTAAAATATTCAGCCATTGTTAAAGCGGAAAGCGCTACCCGCAATCGCGCGCCAGGAACTTCGTTCATCTGCCCGAAAACGAGAGCGGTTTTATTAATAACCCCAGACTCTTTCATCTCTTTATACAAATCGTTGCCTTCGCGAGTCCTTTCCCCAACACCCGCGAAAATAGAAGCCCCTCCGGATTCCTCGGCAACGTTTCTTATCAACTCCATAAGTAAGACCGTTTTGCCGACTCCGGCGCCTCCGAATAAGCCGACTTTTCCTCCTTTTATAAATGGGGCGAGCAAATCAATCACTTTGATCCCCGTTTCAAAAACTTCCGTCTTTGTGGATTGTTCCGTAAGCGGTGGCGCGGGCCTTCGGATCGGCCAAAATTTCTTAAATTTGATTTCTTTACCATTATCAATGACATCGCCCGTCACATTGAAAATCCTCCCTAAAACCTCTGGACCTACTGGAACTTTAATAAATCCTCCCGTATCCGAAACTTCCGCGCCTCGCGAAAGCCCGTCTGTGGAAGAAAGAGAAACCGCGCGGACCCTTCCCGGCTCCAAATGGCGCGCGACTTCCAAAATTATTTTCTCCTCGCCTTTTCTAAGTTCGAGAGCGTGTCCAATTGGCGGCATTTGATGCCCGTCGCCAAACTCAATATCTACAACCGGACCGATGATTTGGACAATTTTTCCTTTTGCTTTTGCCATAAATTATTTTAACGCGCTTTGTGTTGCCGACATCTCGACCATCTCGCCCGTGATAGCCGCTTGTCTCGCGTTATTAAACTGAATTAGAAGCTTTCCTGAAAGATCCTCGGCATTATCCGAAGCGCTTTTCATCGCCACATAGCGCGCGGCGTGTTCAGACGCGTTTGCCTCCAAAACTAAATGATAAATTTTCATCCTCAAGAGATGCGGCATTAAATTTTCCATAAGTTTTTCGGAAGAGGGTTCGAAAATATAGTCAATCTCCCGATCTGAAGCGCTCACCCCATTTTTCTCCCTAAATTCCGCCCAGCGCCCATGCTCCGGGATAATCTCCAATATGGTTTTTCTAATATTTCTGAAATCGAGCGGCAAGATTTCCCGGATAATCGTTTCCTGCTTCAAGGCGCTTCTGAAATGCATCGAAGTCACGACTACCCTACCCCACTTTTCGGAAATAAATCCGCCCGTGACGAAATCCGCAAGCGGAGCGATTTCTTCAACCTTGATGAAATCCCCGAAACCGTAAAATTTCTTTAAAACGTCAAACCCCTTTTTCAAAAGGTGCGATTCAGCCTTCTTGCCGACAGCGGCGAAAATATAATCTCCACGATCTCGAGCGATAAAGTTTTCGAAAGCGCGCAGGACTTGAGTATTAAAAGCTCCGATTAGTCCTCGGTCAGACGTTATGAGTATTACCAAGGTTTTGGCAGACGGAGATACTTTGGTAAAAACATTTTCTACTCCAGAAACGCGTCCTAATTTTTCAAGCAAGTCCAAAACCTTGAACGCGTAAGGCCGGGAATTTAAAGTTGTCTCCTCCCCTTTTCGCATTTTAATCGCCGCCACCACTTCCATAGCTTTGGTTATGGCACCGATGCTGCGAACTGCTTTCCTTCTTCGATTAAGATTTTGAAGAGATTCCATAGTCTTTTATCGCCTCTTTCAATTTTTCTTCGACCTCGGTTGTAAAATCTCCTGATTTTCGAATTTCATTTAAAATTTTATCGCGATGGAGTTTTTCAAGCCAATCCCAAAGGCCATTCGCATGACTTTGGACATTGGAAATGGGCATATTATCCATCGCACCAGTTAGCGCCGCATACAAAATTACAACAGTTTTTTCAAACCGCACCGGTTCTAAATCAGTCTGTTTTAAAATTTCAGTAAGTAACTGACCGCGCACGATTTTCTTTTTCGTGTCAGAATCCAAATCCGAGCTGAACTGCACAAATGCCGCGAGTTCCCTAAATTGAGCAAGCTCAAGACGCATTTTCCCGGCAACTTTTTTCATCGCTTTGGTCTGAGCCGCGGAACCCACGCGCGAAACCGACAATCCCACGTTTACTGCCGGGCGAACTCCTTGATAGAAAAGTCCGGACTCCAGGTAAATCTGGCCGTCCGTAATGGAAATAACGTTTGTCGGGATGTATGACGAAACGTCACCAAGTTTCGTTTCGATAATCGGCAAAGCCGTCAGGGACCCTCCGCCTTTTTCTTTGCTTAATTTAGCTGCGCGCTCAAGAAGCCTAGCGTGGAGATAGAAAATATCGCCCGGATATGCTTCGCGTCCCGGTGGGCGGCGCAGAAGAAGAGAAAGCTGGCGGTAAGCATCCGCGTGTTTTGAAAGATCATCATAGATTACGACTGCGTCTAGCCCTCTATCCATGAAATATTCGCCAATCGCCGCACCCGCAAACGGAGCCAAATACTGCAACGATGCCTGAGCAGAAGCGGGAGCCGAAACCACTTAGTATTTTTCATTGCCCCATGCTCCTCAAGCATGGCTATGGTTTTAGCAATCTTGGAATTCTTTTGGCCTATAGCGACATATATTGAAACAATCTGGCGCCTCCCCTCGTCCTGAAGCTGGTTTAAAATCGTATCCAGAACGATTGCCGTTTTCCCGGTTTGGCGGTCGCCGATTATAAGTTCGCGCTGTCCACGGCCGATCGGGATCATTGCGTCAATCGCCTTAATGCCAGTGTGCAGAGGAGTTGAAACGCTTTCGCGTTCGATCACGGAAGGCGCTTTCCTCTCCAAAAAATAATCTTTTCCGGAATTCTTGAAGATCACTCCCTTCCCATCCAGCGACTGACCTAGGGGATCAACCACTCTGCCTAAAAGTTCATCGCCGACTTTGATAGACAAAACTCTTCCAGTTTTTAAAACGCGCGCGCCGACCCGCACTTTATCTCCTTCCCCCAGGATCACCGCTCCGATAAAATTTTCCTCCAAATTAAAAGCGATGGCGGGGATTTCTTCGTCATCCGCCTCGATTGATAAAAGCTCCTGCGCGAGAGCCCCGGAAAGGCCGGATATGCGCAAAATGCCGTCCCCGACCTCGGAGACAATGCCGACCTCCCTTGCTCCTTTTTCTACCTTGAAGTCCGAGATCTCTTTTTTTAATTTTTCTAAAATTTCGTAGCTCATTTTGAAAATAAATCTTTAAGCCTTTTTTTGAACGAGAAATCAAACTCTCGCTCGTCATCAACCAATATTCTCGCTCCAGCCAAGAGCTCTGGCAAAACTCGAACTTTTACGATATCCCTCTCGGAAAAGAAATTAGCAACTTTTTTGGTGGCTTCTCCTTCTTTTTGCGCGACCTCCATGGAAATAAATTTGCCTCCGTTTTTTCTCGCTATTAATCTCTCGATCTCCGAAGAAATTTTTCCATAGTTTGCGAGGTCGCCGTTTTTTTGAAGAAGTGCCGCGAATCTCTTAATAATACGCCATTCTGCTTGTTTGCCGGAGCTTCCTAAAACCTTCAACAGCGCATTTGCGTATATTTTCGCGGGATATTTCATATTTTTTCTTTTTTAAGGGCATCTACCGCATCGTTAATCAGCGCCTCATCAATTACCTCCGGCCGCAGAGCAACCGCTTTTGACAGCGCGTCACGCATAAGAGCATTAGCTTCAAGATATAGCTTGGACATCGATTCGAGTCTTCTCTGCTCTTCGATTAGAGAAGCTTTTTTAAGGATATCTTCCGCCTTCACTTCCGCATCAAACACAATTTTCCCTCCTCTTAAGCCCGCGTCCGTCTCGGCCGCACGAATTATCTCCGTCGCGTTTTTTTCTGCCTCAACAATTTTTTGCTTTTTTAGCGCCTCAATTCCGGCCAGGCGCTCCTCGGCCTCTCTAGCCCCTCTCAAACCGAACTCTATTCTTTCCTTTCTCTCATTAAGAATTTTAACGAGAGGTTTATAGACAAAAAAAGTGAGGGCGGCGAGGACTATGAAAAAATTCGCCCCTTGGCTTAAAAGAAGCCTGAAATCAATTCCAAGCTGAGAGAAGAGTTCCGACATTTTCTACTCGACGAATTTTAATATCAGCGATACGACCAAGGCGTAAATCGCGATTGCTTCCGCGAATGCTATCGCCAAAATCATAGCTGTCTGAACTTTTGGAGCCGCCTCTGGATTGCGCCCGATCGCCTCAGCTCCCTTTGCCCCGATTTTTCCAATCGCAAAAGCCGGAAGTATGGTGCCGACACCCATCACAAACGCTATTGCTATTAACCTGACTACTTCTGGATTATCCATGTTTTTATTATTACTAACTACTAATTACTAAGAACTACGACTTTTTCTTAGTGCGCCTCTTCTTTAACCGCCATTGCCACAAAAACAAGCGTTAGCATGGAAAAGATAAATGCCTGTATAAATCCTACGAATAATTCGAGGAATAAAAACGGCAGTGGGACGAAATACGGTATCAGAAACCCGACGATAATCAGCAAAACTTCTCCTGCAAACACGTTTCCGAAAAGGCGGAAAGAGAATGATATTATTTTAATAAATTCAGAGAAAAATTCAAGGGGTCCAACTACGGAAGTAAAAAATCTGGAAAAATATTTTTTTGTCCCTAAAGACATCGCTCCGAGCAAATTTACCCCGAAAACCGATATTGTCGCGATGGCAAGGGTAAAGTTCAGATCAGCGGCCGGAGAACGGAAAAGGGGTGTCCAATGCTCTTTATCCACTATCCCCACCGAACCGACAACCGGCAAAAGCCCAAACCAATTCGAAACGACAATGAAAGTAAAAATCGTTGCGATCAACGGCAGATACCTTTCGGAAATTTCTCTTGATCCCAAGACCGAGTCCATCAAGTTTAGCAATTTTTCGAGCAAAAATTCAATAAAATTCTGTACCCGGCCGGGTGCAAGCGTATTTTTTTTTCGCAAATAAAATCCGAATGAAACTAGAATCAGCGTCACGACCGTTGAAAGAAGCAAAGCGTTCGTAACTGGGATTCCCAGAAAGTCAAACAATTTTTCTGCCTTAATAGATATCTCATGCATAACCGCTTAAATTCTAGCACGTTTTTTGCCTGAAAACAAAGCAGAGAAAATTATTTCTTTTTTAGAACATATGCGACTCCCCTGCTGAATAACTCCGATGGCGGGAGAATTTTTTGGTGCTTGCCTACGCGTTTTCTTCCCAAAATAGCCCCGAGCCTTCCCCAAAACGGAATATCGCCTTTCTGATAAACAGTTTCAACTAAATCGAACTTTGAGAGGAATGTTTTTTTGAAGACGTCTCTCGTCATAAATAAGAGATGGTTATTATCGAGCGTGTAGCGACCTATATTGCCACCGAAAAGAAATTTCAGCCTACTCGCAATCTGGAATGGATTAGGAATCGAGATTATAAAAAATCCTTCGTGACGAAGTATCCTATGCGCCTCATTCATAACGTGGAAAGGATTTTCGAGATGCTCAATTACCTGCAGAGCAGTCACTAAATCAAAATAGCCATCTGAATATGGAAATTTCTCAAAGTTTAAATCTATTTTTAAAAATTGGATGGATTTTTTGGCTTCCTCACTCAAATAACAATTCTGATCCGCGGCATAAACTTCCTTAAAAAAATCTTTGAAAAATATCGCGGTTGAACCTACCCCACACCCAATATCTATCATTCTGCCAAGCTTGCATATCTTATTTTTTTCAATTATTTCGGGAAATTTTCCGGTTTTGATAAGCCATGACTTTTTTGCCAATTTATTGCCGTAAGAAGCGCTTTCTTTTATGATGCCCATAAAGTCTCTTTATCTTAGCAGAAAAAACTGCTATTATATACGAAAACGATTATCAATCGGGTGCGTCGTATAGCGGCAATTACACTTGGCTGTAAACCAAGCGCCCTGACGGGCTACGCAGGTTCGAGTCCTGCCGCACCCACTTTTCAAATCCCGTAAAGTTTATTCAGCTTCGCTCTGGTTTTGGAGCCGACGAGGCCGATGGGTTCGAGATTATATTTTCTTTGGAATCCTTTCACGGCGCGCTCGGTGCAATTGCCGAAATTTCCGGAAAGAGGGCAATCGTTTCGTGAAAAGCCATCAGGCGGATAAACCCCTTCGCGCATTAACGCCGCCTGGAGCGAGAGGACATCCAAACTATTATTTATGCCGCGCTTAAGGTTGCTTTTCCAATTGTGTGGGAAATAAGCGGATTTAAATACATTATTCCAGCCAAAGTAATCTTTAATTCCCAAATAAGTTTGGAGAGCCAAATCAGAGATTGCGACATCTATGGTTTTTTTATTTTGAAAAATTGGTTCGTAAATATATCCATACTCTATCAACATCGCCGCATTATTTACCGTATTATTCGAGCCGGTTGCGATCAATGCCTGATCCTCTACAACTCCACCATCTTCTTTCGGCAAATTACTGAAAGCGTATAGTTCATAAAATCTGTTGAAGATGGAATCTGCTATTGCTTTGGAATTTTTATAATTTGAAAATTGCCTCTCTGGGATATATACTGCAATCCCGGAATAATCCCCCGGGAGATTTCTATTTTTTCTCGGTACGTCGTTGAAATGTATATGTATAGTTATATCGACTCCGTTTTCATTTGCCCACTTGTTTATTCCATATAGGCGGTCAATAACGGTTTGCGGAGGGGTATTATGCGGGACGCCGGATACCTCAACAATTTCCCCGGAGTTCAGATTCTGGATCATTGCACTCCGCTTGTCCCTGATAAACTTATGTATATTTTCCAGCTCCGTTACAAAATAATTTATAAATTCATTGGTATACTCACTTTGATTTCGGGTTATATGCGTTTCAAAATTTTTGTCCGTTGAAAAAAGTTTGAGTAATTTTTCTCCGAGAGCCAAATTCATATCTGCTTCTTTCATGCCGCGATAATCCGTGCCCAAATATTCGTTGTCATGGCCGGGAACGATTAGAATCTTTGTTGCTGCGCCAGCAACCTCGGTTTCAGCAAAAAAAATTACCCACAAGAAGAGAGTAATAAAAAATAGCATCCGTTTCATTGAGATATTATACCATGGCGGGAATCTTTCGGCTTCGCTTCTTCAAAGAAATAATTCCGATAACAAGCTCCTTGTCTTTGAGATCAACTACAACCTTGTCGCCCGCTTTAATGGCACCCCTAACCAGCTTTTCCGCAAGCGGGTTTAAAATTTTCGATTCGAGAAACCGCTTAAGCGGGCGCACGCCGTAATGCGGATCATATCCTTCAGACGCGATAAAATCTTTCGCGGCCGACGTAAGCTCGATTTCGATGGATTTCGCGGAGAGCCTTCCTTTCATCCGCGATAACTGTATCTCTACTATGGACTTGAGATTTTCTTTGGAAAGCGTGTTAAATATTATTATTTCGTCCAAGCGATTCAAAAATTCCGGCCTAAACCTTCTCTCGAGGGATTTCCTTATTTTATCTTTCAGCTCATCTTCTCTTGCGTCTTTGCCGGATGATTCGTCGGCAGAGAAGCCTAATTTTTCCATCTCATGCACAAATTCCGAGCCGACATTAGAAGTCATGACGATTACGGAATTTTTAAAATTGACGTGACGCCCCTTGGCATCGGTCAAGCGTCCGTTATCCAAAATTTGAAGCATAATGTTAAATACTTCTGGATGCGCTTTTTCTATTTCGTCGAATAAGATTACTGCGTACGGCCTGTGGCGGATAAGTTCCGTCAATTGTCCACCTTCTTCGTATCCGACGTAGCCCGGAGGAGAACCGATGAATTTGGATATTGCGTGCCTTTCCATAAATTCGGACATATCAACGCGTATCAGAGCTTTCGCATCGTTAAACATAAATTCCGCGAGCGATTTCGCGAGCTCGGTCTTGCCGACTCCTGTCGGCCCTAGAAACATAAATGAACCTATTGGGCGGTCTTCGTCTGAAATTCCAGCTCGCGATCGCCGAACAGCGCTCGCGACCTTGGAAATCGCTTCGTCCTGCCCAACGATTCTTTTCTTGAGCTCATCCTCCATCCTCAAAAGCTTAGCCGCCTCTTCTTCAATCATTCTCGTGACAGGGATGCCCGTCCAACGCGAAACCACGTCCGCGATATCTTCTCCGCGAACTTCCTCTTTCAAAATCCTCCTTGTCTTCTGCAATTTCTTGAGCCGCAATTCCTCATAAAAAAGCTTCTTTTCGTTTTCCGGTATTCTTCCGTAACTTATTTCGGCAACCTTCGCTAATTCCCCCTTCCGCTCCGCTATCGACGCCTCCGAGCGCAAGACTTCGAGATCCTTTTTAAGTCTCCGTATATTATTTATAGTTTCTTTCTCGCTCTTCCAGCGCATTTCGAGATCCCTGGATTTCTCTTTCAATTCTTCCACATCTTTCTGGACATTTTTCATTTTTTGCTTAGCCATTGGCGTATCTTCCGTCTTCAAAGCCTCGTTTTCTATCTCTAATTTTGTAATAGATCTCCTGGCTTTCTCCAATTCGTCCGGCATTGAATCCAATTCCAGGCGCAAAGCGGAAGCCGCCTCGTCAATTAAATCAACGGCCTTGTCCGGCAAAAATCGGTCCGAAAGGTAACGGGACGAAAGATTGACCGCGGCGCTAATTGCTTCCTCGGTAATCCGTATCCCGTGATGAAGCTCGTATTTTTCTTTGAGCCCGCGCAAAATGCTGATCGCGTCGTTTAGCGACGGCTCTTCAACATGTACAGGCTGGAAGCGGCGGGCCAAAGCAGGGTCGCGCTCGATATATTTTTGATATTCTTTTAAAGTTGTGGCTCCGATCGCGTGCAATTCACCCCTTGATAAAGCAGGTTTCAAAATATTCGAAGCATCTATAGCACCTTCAGCCGCCCCGGCTCCGACGATCGTATGCAATTCATCGATAAAAAGAATCACTCTGCCTTGAGCCCGTTCAAGCTCGCGCATGAGGCCTTTGAGCCTCTCTTCAAATTCTCCTCTGTATTTAGTTCCAGCAACTAAAGACGCGAGATCCAAAGAAATCAGCTCCTTGTCTTTTAGAATATCTGGCACATCGCCTCGGGCTATCATTGAGGCAAGCCCTTCTACAATCGCCGTTTTTCCAACTCCAGCCTCACCGATTAAGACAGGGTTATTCTTTGTTCTTCTAGCAAGAATCTGCATTATTCTTTTTATTTCCTCCTCGCGTCCGATTACGGGATCGAGCTTGTCTTGTCGCGCAAGCTTTGTCAGATTTTTCGCGTATCTTTCCAAAACTTGGAGCTTCAAATCTGGCTCCGCTTCCAAAACCCTCTCCTTGCCGCGAAGTTCCGACAAAATATGCATTACTCTTTCTTTGTCTATCCGGAATTTTCCCAATATTTCCTTCGCGTGAGAATTTATCTCCAAAATTCCCAAAAACAAATGTTCAGATGAAATATATTCGTCCTTTAAAGAAGCGGCCGCTTTGTGCGCCTCTTCCAAAGTCTTTCCGAGCTCCGGCGTAAGATAAATCTGGTGAGGAGAAATCATTAAATTAGTCCTTATCTGGCCGTCAAGCGAATCTAAAATAGAATCAGTGAGAAGCGCTAAATCAGCCTCAAGCTTGTCTAATATGGAAATAACTATGCCGTCATCTTGCAAAACCAAAGCCGCCAAAAGATGCATGGAATCAATTTGGTTCTGTCCTCTCTCTATCGCAAGCTCATGCGCCCTCCTTATCGCCTCTTGAGCTTTCGCCGTGAAATTATGAAATGGTGGCATATATAAGATATATTTTAGCAGTTAACCCTCTACTTTGCTAATTTTATCACTATCAATATAAATATCAAGGTCTCTCCTCAAGATATTGCGAAAGTCACCTCCGAAAGCAGTGTCACTGTCATAATCCCCGTCACCATCGAGGTAATAAACGAAACAAGCAAAACTAGAAGTAACGGCAAAGCATTTTTTGTTTCAGATGAATTAATTTCCAATTCTATTTTTTACTAAAGCTATTAATTCTCTCTCGCTGTGATAAACACCGTGGCGCGAGAAAACTAAAATCATAGCTCGATTTTCTTCAAGCAATTGAAAAATTACCCTGTATCCTTTTGATTTTCCAACATTTTCTTTAAGTGGTATAACTCGCCCTTTGTATATCTTAAAGGATCCGAAACCTGAGCATGCGTCAATACCTGGAGTTTCCTTTAATCCTTTCAAAGAAAAAAGGCGCTCCCAGGCCTCTAAAGATTCTCTCGGAGCGGTAAACCGCCGCAGGTTTCTAAAATCTTTTTCAATGTCATCGTGCCGAAATACTTCCATGGCAATCTAAAGTTCATACATTCGCCATCTCGTCGTATTTGTTTCTGTAATACGAAAGGTTGTAATCAATCACATCGTCTGGCTTTGTAGCAATCCACGGCGCTTCTCCATGGCTCGCGTTTTTCATCTCTGTTCCGGTAAATTTTTCCCATTTACCCGCTATTTCCTCAAGCATCAGGATTTCCTCTTTCGTAAAAACGCATGGATCGAATTCAACTAATGGCTCAATTCGTTGCTGATCATTGTACCCCTTTGGCATTTTATGCTTTACAACTTTTATCTCTTTTCCGTCCATCTTTTTCAATATTTTTTCTCCCATTCGCGGAACAGGGCCATATTCAAAGCGGAGATACTCATCCCCGGTTACCGATTTGCCGTATTTTTCAAAAAAATCAAAATCTAAAAAGTACAAAAGTTTCATCAACTTCAGCTTTCCTAAAGTTCCGTTCTGTATCTTCTTCGCGAAGAAAAGAATGGCGTTTTTATATTTTTTTTCATTTATCTTGACCATGCTATGGCTCGATTATACACTTTCGATGCACTTTTTTCAACAACGTTTCACGGATTTGTATCCAGATATTCCGAAATACCCATTCCTTTCTCTTCTATCAAGATGCGGTTGATGTAGGAGGACATAAACATAAACTGCATGCGCAAAGAGGTTGTCTTCCCTTCTGTAAGCCCGACGAAGAGGCCGACTATCTCTCCTTTCCGTGTATCGAGAAAAATCCCGCCGGAGGAGCCGTGCTGCGCCGAAAGCTCCCCTTTTAAATAAACTCCCTCGGCATCCGCCGCATTGTCATCAACGGTAAGAAAACTATCAACAGTGCCGAGCGTAAAAACCAAATTTGTATTACTCAAAGCCGTGTCCGCGCCAAGAAACTCCGATGGATAATTGAGCGAGTAAAGTTTCTCGCCTACTTTCGGAACATAGTTCTTATTAATATCAAAATATTCAAACTCTTGCAAAGGAACGCTACCATCCGCAAGCTCTGTTATTTTTAAAATTGCGATATCTTTTTCCGGAATTTCGCTTACTCCTATTTTTGTCTTCAGATCAGGGAGCCAAATAACTTTTGCTTTGGCGAAATTTCTTGCCGGAGATCCGCGCCTCAATAAGCATTCTGTATCTTGATCGAGAAAATGCGCGGCGAGATGCCCATTGGTTAAAATATATCCCTTTGGATAAATAATGGACGCGGATCCGAATATATACGCATTGGCTTTGCGATCGAAGCAAAAGACATTGAGCACTGCGCCAAGCGCTTTATTATAGATTTCCGAACTTTTTATCGCTGGTGATAGAACGGGAATTGGCGCGGGATTGGGTAGCGGAACTTGTTTTAAACTTTTTATTTCGCTTGATAGAGAATTTATCTGCTTCTTTAGATCATCTACTATTTTTTTGTCTTCTTGTTTTTTTTCTGCCTCTAAATTAGGTGCGGATGTGGTCGCCACTTTTTCCGTTGCCTTTTCTAAAATTGCATTTTCCCGCGGAGGAGATTCGAATTTCAAAACAAAAACGGATGCCGCGATTAAAATCAGCACCGTGATTAAAAGAAACTGTCTCATTCCGCGAGAGAAATTTTTTCGAATTTGGAAATTATTCCCTCAACGGCTTGCCAATCGATATTTCTAAAAAATGCATCGATATACGTTTTACGCCCAGTGGCATAATCGATAAAATAGGCATGTTCGTATACATCCATGATCATAAGCGCAATTGAATTCCAAACTCCTCCTTGATTATGCGAATCACAGATTACATTTTTTAATTTCTTCGCGTCGAGATCATAACATAAAACAACCCACCCGCGGGCGGCCATCCCGAGTGCCTTAAATTCGCGCTCCCACACTTCGTACGATCCGAAATCGCACAAAATCAATTCTGCAATTTTTCCGTCGGGAGAGTTCCCGTTTTTTGTCATATTATCAAAATATCCCTCGTGGAGCTTAACTCCATTCAAGGCAAACGTCTCTTCCATTTTAAGTTCTCTAAGATCAGAGTAAGTCGCGTTGGCGGAAGAAAGATCGACATTCTTCAACTTTTCCTCTATCTCTCCAATCTTTTTTACATAGCCTGCGTATAGCACGTCGTGATGCTCCTTTAGCTGTTTCTCCGAAAGACCATCCAGGTCTTTATATTTAAGCGGTTTTATTTCTCTCATATATTTTATTCTAAACTATTTCCGATAAAGTTTTCAAAACATAATCAATGTCTTTGCGAGTTGTGTTTATCCCCAGCGAAAAACGGATAACGCTCTTTGCCGCGTCCCTGCCCTTGTCTAACGCCATAATCACATGCGGTAATTCCGATAATTTCGAATCGCAGGCCGAGCCGGAAGATACCGCAATCCCCTTTTCATCGAGCGCGATAATAAGCGGCTCGGATTCGCGCCCCAAAAAGGAAACGCTCAAATTAGACGGGATCCTATTTTTAAGATCCCCATTAATCTCCACGTTTTTTATATTTTTAATAATGCTATCGGCAAAATAATCTCTCAATCCTTTAAGACGCGTGGCTTCCCTATCCCTTTCAGAAACGCTAATTTCGAAGGCCAAAGCAAGTCCAACTATCTGGGCGATAGGTTCGGTTCCGGAGCGAAAGCCAAATTCCTGCCCTCCCCCGTAGATTTGAGGCGTTAAAATGACACTATCACGCTTATACAAAAACCCAACCCCCTTCGGCCCGTAAATTTTTGCGCCCGACACTGTCATCAAATCAACTCCCAATTTTTCCACGCTAATATCCAAATATCCCGCGGTTTGGCAGGCATCTGTATGAAAAATGATATCCTTATTGAAATTTTTTATTCTTTTGGAGATTTCGCGAACCGGTTGGATTGTCCCGATTTCGTTATTGACATACATGATGCTTACAAGAATCGTATCTTGGCGCAAAGCTTTTTTGACATCTTCAGGATCAACAAAACCATCGCGGTTCACTAGAAGATACGTAACCTCAAATCCTCGTTTCTCTAATTCGCGAATCGGCTCCAAAACTGAACGATGCTCAAATGCGGCGGTGATGATGTGTCCGCGCGACTCCCGAAGTCCGACTTCGGAAAAGCCCTTGAAGTCGGACTTCGAAGCGCTCCCGAAAATCGCAAGGTTATTCGCTTCGGTTCCTCCCGACGTAAAAATTATTTCATGCGTTCTCGCAGAGATGATTTTCGCGATTTTTTTTCGCGAATCTTCGAGTGCCTTTTTCGCCTCCAATCCCTCCTGATAAATTCCAGAAGCGTTTCCATAAACTTTGCCCGAAAATTCTTCCATCACCATCTTCACTTCATCTCGCACCGGCGTCGCCGCCGCGTAATCAAGATAAATTCGTTTCATGATTAGCAGATTATATAGCTTTGTTGCAAAGTTGACAAAAGCATTATATTTTAGTTATTATTTTTATGAAATTGAAATGGAGGAATCTATGTTTAAGCTCGCTAACGAATTTTCCTTGGAGCAGCAAGATGAGGCGCGAGAGGAAGCAACAGAGAATGGGTGGGGAAGATGCTCCGTATCCCTGTGGGGAGCAATGGCAAGGGTAGTCGCCTTCATGCTAATGATGTTCGAGCAACTCATCGAGCTTGCAGGCGACACTCTTTTCGGTTAGTGACGGATATCATCCAAAAAAAGACCCGGCTTCGAAGACAACTTCGACTAAGTCCGGGCCTTTGTTTTTTTTCACCAAGCACGTTTTTATTAAAAATTTGATCATCCAATTATTACGCTATAGCTGAATAATTGCACAATGGTAAATTGCTACCATATATCGTAGTACTCCTTTATTTGATTCGTATTAATGGGCAGGAATCGTGATTATGCGGGCGGGCGGGACAATGTTTGCGGCCGTAGTCAATTAGCATATAAGTAAATTTGAACCAGTCTTTTTTTGGAATAATCTGCATCAAGTCGCGCTCGATTTTGACTGGATCGGTTTCGGTTGTAAGGCCAAGTGCTTTCGACAAACGCTTTACATGCGTGTCAACCGCTATTCCCTCAACTACTCCGTAGGCATTTCCAAGGACGACATTCGCGGTCTTTCTGGCGACTCCTGGCAAGCGCAATATTTCTTCCATCGTCTTCGGTAAAACTCCTTTAAATTCCCTTCGGATCATCTTCGCTGACGCGATTATATTACGCGATTTGGCGTGATAAAATCCGGTTTGATAAATTTCTTTCTCGAAAGTTTTAATATCCGCGTCGGCAAAATCGGCAACGCTTTTATATTTTTTGAAAAGTTTTTCAGTTACTTCGTTTACTTTTTTATCCGTACACTGGGCGGACATTATAACCGCCGCCAAAAGCTGCATGTTATTTCTGTACTTAAGCGCAATTTTCGCATCTGGATACAGTTTACGCAATGCCGCCAAGATTTTTTTTGCGCGTTCTTTTTTTGTCATGTTAAATACTGCACTTCTTCCTCGAGCTTGACGCCAAATCTTCTCCTGACCAGATTTTTCAGAATACGTGCTAGGTTTTTGATATCTTTCTCTCTCCCCCCTCCAGCATTATAAATAAGATTCCCGTGATGTTTCGCGACGCGTATTCCGCCGCAGGACATACCTTTCGCCCCAACTTCTTCCAATAAATATCCTGCCGGCGCTTTTCCGTACATAATTTTGGAATTATCAATTTTTGACAAGAGTTTTTTCCTAACTATTGGCTTCAAATCTTTTATAATAATATTTTTAAAGAAGCTGCCTGGGCATAATAAACCCGGCTTATATTTTTTCTCGCGCAGCTTGATAATGTCTTTTGAAATTTTATTTAATACACTTGGCGACCCGGTCGCCAAGTGAAATTCCGCGCCGACGATTATCCAATCTTTCTTTTCCTTGAATACGCTTGTCCGGTAACCAAATTCGCAATCTCCTTTCTTGATCCATTTAAATTCTTCGCTATCAAATATTTTAACTCTCGACACGCTGTCCTTAATTTCCTGCCCGTACGCTCCGGCGTTTCCATAGATCGCTCCCGCAACTGTTCCAGGAATCCCAGCCATCTTTTCCATACCGCCAAATCCAAGCTTATTTACCTTTTTTATAAACAGAAGAAGATTATTCCCCGCGCCAACATAAATCTTGTCGCCAGTTTTTTTAAAATTATTGATCCCTATTTTTACTACAGCGCCCTTGCACCCCGTATCTGACGCCACTATATTCGACCCCGACCCTATTATATGCCACGCCATTCTCTTTCCTGCTGTCTCGACCAATGCCGACCTCAAATCTTCTTCCGTCTTAATTTCTATAAAAAAATCTGCCTTTCCCCCGATGCCGAGTGTGGTAAGCCCCTTCAGAGATTTTCCTTTCTCAAAACGCATAATAATCATTATACTAATATAATAATGGCGTTAGCACGAATTCTTCTACTTTCTCTAATCGGCTTCGAATCGCTTAATTTCCTCGGCTTTCTTCCATACGCGGCTTATTTTTCATGGATAGGGCTTTTAATTACTTCTATCGGCTCCTTGGTCGTCATAGAAATAATATACTATATATTTAAACGCGAGGGCGTTATCTTGCCAACGCTTCCGTATATAGTATCCGGCATATCGCTCTGGCTTGATGCACTGGGAGACGTTGGGCATCTCTACGCTAAATTTTCTTGGTATGATCAGGCAGCCCATATAATCGGCGGGGCCGCAATTATGTCAGTCGCGATCGCGATGTTCTCCCAGTATCGCGAGCGTCATAAAATATCGCTTGCCCTTATGTTTTTCATATCAATTTCATTTGTTGGTCTTTTTGGCAGTCTGTATGAAATAGAAGAATATCTCGAAGATCGTTACTATCATGGCGAACAAAAACGCCTCGGCAACGGCCCGGATACCGCGGATGACCTTTTAATGAATCTCTTGGGTGGCCTGGCTGGAGGCGCGGCTTATGCTTATTTTTCGAGAAAACTTGATATAAAAACTCGCAAGACATAGGGCCCTGCGAGTTTTCTTTTTCAGCTAAGAACGGCTTAGCGGCTTACGAAGACGCGAGTAAGCTTTGCCAACTTTTCGGTCGGCGGGCGCCCTTCGGGGCTAATTTAGGTCTGCCGATATGCCACTTGCGACAGAATCGGCACAAATAATGCCAGATCTTTCTACTCGTTCTTTTTGACGCTTCTCGAGCCGCCGCGTAAGCTCTATCCTCCATGGTAAAAGCTGCCTTCCTTCCGCAACTCCTGCGCCGAAGCGCTCTTTTGCTCGCCAATGCAATCACCTCCTTTTTTTGATGAGCTTTTTTAAAATATAGAACATCTAGAATTCTTTTTCAAGGTCGAGTCGCATACAAATAGTTCTGGAGTGTCTTTATGACTTTATTTTACTGCCTTCTCAATATCCTCGATTTCTTTTCTTACAAACTTTTCCGCGTCATCTAAATCTTTCTTGAGTTGCTTGATAATTTTTTCCTCCTCTTCAGTGAGCTGCCGTTTTGTTTTGGCCTTCTCAAGTGTTTTAATTTGCTCGCGAATGGCTTCTTTTAATAAACCAAATGCTTTGTGAAGCACGTGCTCTGCCTCGCCGATTTCCTTTTTTATTCTTTTTCGCATGGCCGCAAACTTGTGCCACCAATGCCACGCCAAATACACAAGGAGAAGGGTGAGCGCAATAAGCGGAATGACTACCGAAAGAAACCCCACGGCCCATGAGCCGATTCTTAAAATCGCCGGACGCTCTATAGAAATAGTTATTTTCTCGGAGGGAATGCTTTTGGCCTTACGATCATCAATTACTTCAGCCCATACTTTATAAATACCGTCTTTGAGTTTTTCTTCAGCAACAAGCGTGAAATTTCCATTCGTGTCATTCCTTGCAATTTGGCTTTTTGTCTCTCCGCCTTCGCGCTCGAACCAAACTACCGTTTGGCGGAAATTCTTGGCGGCGATTGTGCATAATTCACATACATATTGCACTAAAATGTGATATATTATGAGAGTGTTGAGTGTCTTTACGACTTCACTCGAACTTACTTTATCAAAAATTCGTAACGAACGAAAGCCCCGCCACCGCCTCGCAGAGCCTCGGCGG
>MFIO01000010.1 GCA_001780775.1 Candidatus Giovannonibacteria bacterium RIFCSPLOWO2_12_FULL_43_11c
GCCTTGCCATATTTTTTAAAAATTCCCTGCACTAATCTCTCCCCGCGCTCAACGGAAACTTCATGATCAGTGAAATTATACAAAGTCGCCCAATATTCATCTGCGTTGCCGGAGAAATCCTGGTCCCCGATGCCGACGCTATTTGCCAACATCAGCCCCTTTTTAGGCAAAGACCCACGCGCCGCGACCATAAGAAAATATCCCTCCGGCGGCTCAAGCGCGATATTAAGAGGCACCCGTGCTATACCCTTAGGCAAAATCGTCATCGAAACTCTGGCCATAAAATCAAACCCAACGGCCCCAGCCGTTTTATACTCCGGCAGCGGCAGGTTTTTATCAATTCTTTTTATCCGGACTTTCATAATTTTTCTTAAATATATTCATGTCCCCTCGGGCGGAATTGAACCGTCATCAACCCCTTAGGACGGGGTTATTCTATCCGTTGAACTACGAGGGGTTTATCCCTTTATATATAGCATAATATTTTGATATTCTTAAGTTATCGTTATCCGGCTTCGTTAAAACTTCGCCGGATGCTAAAATTTATTTATTCGCTAAAGCTCATATAAATTTTGCACATGACCGAACATGAAACAAAAATAACAGAGGCGGTTGGGAAAGTTCTGCCCGCCGTCGTTTCTATCACAATAGCGAAAGAGGTAAAAGATATTACCAAGGATCTGCCTCTCGAATTTTTTAGGTTGCCACATTATCAGGAGTTTTTGGAGCACGAAATCCAGCACGCGCAGAAAGACGACAAAGGCCGTATAAAAATCGGCGGGGGTTCGGGCTTTTTCATATCCGAGGACGGGATAATTTTGACAAATCGACACGTTGTCCAAGATAAACACGCGACATATGACATCGGGACATCCGATAACAAGAATTTCGAAGCGGAGGTCGTCGCGCGCGATCCAATTAACGATGTTGCGATTCTCAAGGTAAAAAACCTCGAAGGAAAAATCCCATTTATTAAAATCGGGGCTACGAAAGGATTAGTATTGGGGCAAAGCATGATTGCCGTTGGAAACGCGTTAGGCGAATTCCAAAATACCGTATCGACAGGCGTTGTATCTGGCCTTTCCCGATTCATATCCGCAGCATCTGACGTCATGGGACATCAGGAAAGATTACGCGGACTCATCCAAACCGATGCCGCGATCAATCCAGGAAATTCCGGCGGTCCCTTGGTAAACCTCGATGGCGAAGCGATTGGTATAAATGTCGCCGTTGTTTTCGGGGCGCAAAACATTGGGTTCGCGATCCCGATCGAACGCGCCAAAAGAGATTTGGAGGAAGTTAAAAAATTCGGCCGAATCAGGAGGCCCTTTCTCGGAGTGCGCTACATGCTTCTAAATAAATTCTTGCGAGACCGCTTTTCTCTGCCGATCGATCATGGCGCATTGGTAATAAATGAAGGTATCCCCGGGGATATGTCCGTCATTCCAGATTCTCCCGCCGCGAAAGCCGGACTCAAGGAATTCGACGTCATCACTCATTGCGACGGGAAGGAAATCACAGATAAAGAAACATTGGAAGACATGCTCTCCCCGCACGAAATCGGGGACAAAATCGAACTTAAAATCTTCAGGCAGGGAAAAGAAGAATTCCTCAAGCTCTCGCTCGAGGAATTTCACAAGGAAGGGGTATAGATTCAGACTAAGCCTTAATCTCCAAAAGTTCTTTTAGTTTCGGCTCGTCAAAACCGACGACGATTTTCCCGTCTATCTCGATTACCGGAACGCCCAATTGGCCGGACTTTTTGACCATATCTTCTCTCGCTTGAACATCCGCGGCGACATTCAATTCCTTATATTCAATCGCGTTATTCTTGAATAATTCCTTTGTGTGCCTGCAATAAACGCAGGTAGGAGTCGTATAAATTTTTACATCGTGTGCCATGTTTTTAATTATAACCTGAAAACTCTTCAAAGCGCATATCGTCGCGGGATATCTTCAAATCCTCCAATATCTTAGTCATTGCCCCAACCATTCCCGGAGACCCAACCACATAGAAAGTTGTATTAGCAAGATCTCCAGCGCTTTTTGCAACAAAATCCGCATCAACGTGTCCCTCTTTATCGGTCATTCTGGAGCAAAGCTTAAAATTCGGATTTTCATGCTCCCAATCCATTAAATCCTGGAGAAAAGTAGCGCCCTCGGGATTACGGTTAGAATAAATAAGCGTCATTTTATGGGCCAGTTTTCGTTCCGTCGCGTCTTTTATAATGCTGCGGACCGGCGTTATTCCAATCCCTCCCGCGATAAAGACAGCTTTTTTGTCTTTATTCTCATGAAGAGTGAAATCTCCGAAAGTCCCCTCTATTATTGCTTTTGTGCTTAATGGAACTTCGGCCAAAGATCTCTTGAAAGCAGAGCCGGCCATTCTGGTAGCTACCATTAAAATCCCTTTATCTTGAGGGCTCGAGGCAATGGAAAAATCGCGGTGAGCGTTCTCCAAAAAAACTTCCACATATTGTCCAGCGCGAAAAGTAAAATCAGAAGAGGTTTGAAACACGAAAGCCATGGTGTCTTGGGCGACAGAAAAACGGTCTTTCAGCGAAAAAAAATTATGCGACATAATGAGTATATTATAGCATCATAGCATCCTACTTTGTGATAGAATATAAATATGAAGCAAAAAACTATTTCGGAACTGATGAATCTGGGCGGGAAAACCGCTATCGTGACTGGCGGAGCCATGGGCATCGGGCTCGGCATCGCTTCGCGCCTGGCTGAAGCCGGCGCAAACGTTCTTATAGCCGATCTTGACGAAAAGGAAGGCGAGAAATCTGCGGACGGGAAAAGAGTAAAATTTTTAAAAACTGACGTGTCCCAAGAAGATGATATTAAAAAAATGATAGAGACGGCGGTTAAAGAGTTTGGTAGCCTCGACATCATAGTTAATAACGCCGGTATTTATCCACAAAAGCCGGTCTCGCAAATGACGAAGGAGGATTTTGATAAAGTCATGTCCGTCAATCTGCGAAGCGTATTTTTATGCACCAGAGAAGCAAGCAATCAAATGATTTCTCAAGGAAAAGGTGGGAAAATAATCAATATAACTTCGATTGACGCGCTTCATCCCTCAATGATCGGGCTCGCGCACTACGACGCTTCGAAACACGGCGTCTGGGGATTTACAAAAAATTCGGCGCTCGAGCTCGCAGAGCATAAAATTTGGGTAAATGCTATAGCACCGGGAGGCATTGCGACGCCGGGAATCGCCAAAATGTCTCCAGCCGGGGCAAACATGGAAAAATTTCTAGAGGTTTTTTTGGCAAAAATTCCCATGCGGCGCATGGGAGATCCGGACGATATCGGCAAAGTCGCACTATTTCTCGCATCCGATCTCGCTTCATATATGACCGGATCGCAAATCGTCGTCGACGGCGGAGTGCTATTGTCGTGATTTGGGTGGTCGATGGGACTTGAACCCACAACCGCTCGGACCACAACCGAGAGCTCTGCCAATTGAGCTACGACCACCATATCTTAAACACTGATCTTGTGATTATGAACCAGATGATGACAGTTATAACATAACCAAACAAGATTTGAAATAGAATTATTTTTCCTATTTCTATCTTTGTGGTGGACACATAATATACGCTTGTCTGTTTTTCGACAAAGTTTACACATTGGCTTTATCCCATTTTTGATCATGATGTTCCTGTATTCAACATGCTTCCCATTTTTCCAATTTGAATGACGGGAACCTATAAATACTATAGTGTTACGCCAAATTGTTTGGCAAGATTTACTGCAAAAATATTTACCACTTCTAGAATTTTTTAATGCTTTAGGCGATTTATACGTATCTTTTTTACAAATAAAGCATTGGACTATTTTTCCTTTTTTTCTAGCCTCAAACTGACATTTTTGTGAGCAATATTTAGCATGTCCATATGATATCCAGCTTGGCTTGGCATAGAAAATTTTCTTGCAAAGTCTACACCTAACATTGGGCATAGCTTAATTCTAGTAGGTTTGAAGGGGATGTCAAACGACCGTTCTGTGGAAATCTTCCACAATCCGCTTATTCGCCTAATCTATTTTGTATACGATAGACCCCTCTTTTGCGACCTTGGAAATCATGACTGCCACCTCTTCGCCCGCCTTTGCTGAACTTACAGATTCTTGATTGATCTGCATGGACACGACGACATCCGTGAATTCATTGTCGCCTTTGACCACTTTAATCTTGTCTCCAGTTGAGAGTTTATCCGTAAGCTTGACTACGGCAACGCCAAGCTTGTCGTAGAAGTGAGTCACTTTCCCTATTATTTCATCAGCCATAGATTCTCTTTAATTTATAAAGCTATGACCTTTCTTTATACCCCCATCCTACACCAGAGCAAGATTATTTGCTATTTAGTTCTTCAATAATTACAAGCTCATCTTGAACTATATTTTGGAAATTTTCTAGACTTCCCGCCTTTCGAAGCGATATATTAATGATCTTAGATAGCAATTGAGAATCAGTTACAACCAAATTGACCAATTCTTCAAGATCTTTGTCTCTTGCTTTTGAAATAAGATTGATAAAAAATTTTCTGCCTGTCGGAGAAACGTCCGACTTTTTTATAATATCTTTTAATTTTTGCAGATTATTCATTTTGCAAATTTTTGTTATAGGCTTTTAAAAACACGACACCCAAATTCCGATGTGGAGACACATAATCATTAAATACCTTGTTGCCGCTTAATTTTTTCTCCATTTGAGACCAAAATATGGACCAATTAATTTTTCCACTATTACGAATTTCTTCATTTAAAGCGAAGAAAAGAGGATCATTAATTGTCATAGTGCCGACTCCCTTTGTAGATATAATATGAGAATTAGGAGATTTCTCTAAGACCGCCGTTATGTTATTATATCCGCCGCATGAACCGAGAGAGACAATTCTAGCACCCGCAGTAATGCGCTGAATAGTATCGCTTGTATGATAGCTGTGCCCCCTGTGCACAATTATGGATGGGGAAATTTTTTTTGTCTTGAAATACTCATTAATTTTTTCCGAACCGTCATATTGATGATTCGGCTTATTGGCAAAAATTTCTATTTTCTTCCCGTTTCTAGCGCTACTCGTAATTACCACAAATTCGTTTTTGTCTTCAATCTTCCATTCATTTTTACCTTTGTATTGGTTGAGAAAACTTGTGAATGATGCCTTTCCGTCGTCATCATCATAAAAAAAGTATTCTTGCACATTTGATCCATATTGATCAAATAAATCTGCCTGGTTAATTTCAAGTAAATTGGATAATTTATATTTTTGCGACATTTCCTTTATCCATTCGTCATCAATTGTTTTTTTCTGTGCAAATAAGCCGGCGAGCAGCCCATAAACTGTCGTTGCTTTCTTATTTTTAGTTTCGTTGACGCGTTTATATTCGCTTTTAATCTCGGAGCTTAAAGCCATCAATATCGCTGGATCTTGAATTGAATTGAATGTATCGGCAATCGCGACAGCCTGATTCAAAAAATCCTCCGTTTCATCTAATCTTATAAATTTCTGGAGAATTTCCTTCGAATCAGCACTATCCATTGTTGATAAAAACTCTTGAATACGATTGAAACTGGACGCCATCTTAATCAATGTTCTAAATTTATTGAACCCTGAATTTTTCAATAGTTCATCTCCTTTTAGATGAGACACTTTCATTTTTTCAATCATTCTGGAGAAAAGTCCATTGAAAGTAGACGTGAAAATTTCTTCTTCGCCGTATACCATTAGTGTATATAACTCTGAAGTTCGCATTTTTTCGACCAATTTAAATCTTTCCGTATCAGGCCGTTCATGAAGATCGTTAATTTTTCTAACTTCTTCAAGCGCGACCTTCGACATTAATTTTTCAATACCGATAGATCCAATTTTCTGCTCGGATGATCTTAGCTCTATTAAAAATTGTAGAAAGTCCTTTGAAGTCGCTAGCTTCAGAGCCTCATTGAGTTTCGTATTGGGCTGGGAAGCATAAATCAAAGCGATTCTATCGAGATTAACAATATATTTTATATATAAATTTTCGTTGGTTTTTTTAGACAAAGAAATTTCATCCAGTGCGTCTATAAATTTTATAATTTGGGGTTGGCTGCTTTTTCTTAAAAGTTTCATAATTATTGCGCCGATACTTGTTTCACTCTGGAATTCAAGGCGTTTGCCTATTGAAACAGGGTCATTCAAAAAAACTTTTTCAAAAACTCCAGGCATATACGGCAAATCTTCCCAATTTTTTTTAAAATTTAGAACAATACTTTCTGGGGCATTGGTCGCGGAGCTTAAAATCAACCTTTTCAAGGCCTCGGCGGAACTATCCATATTTCTCATTTTTTGATAATTATCAAGTAAAAATTTAGGGTCTCTTTCTATAAGTCGGTAAATTATTTGATCGCGTATTTCCTTGCTATATATTTTTTTATAATAACTCTCCTCTTCTTCTTGTTTGTTCTCAGGGGCTGAATAGAATGAAAGCCCGGATTTTGGGTCGTTATTTATGGAGTCAATAATTAAGTTATTAATAAATTTATCGTCAAGACGAACTAGGGCAGCCGCTGAACCGATTATTCGCTGAAAAGATCGATTTTTGTGCGCGGCATGAGCCGCTAGTTTTATTTGTGTGCCGTATATTTTAACATCAAAATTGTAAGCATTATCAATAAATTCCTCAGGGTAAAATGAAGATGCTTCTTTTATGGCGGTGACAGCCCACTCTTTATTTGCTGCTTCTTCTGAAATATATTTCAATAAAGACCTGGGGTTTGTCTTAATAATATCTTGAAAGACTCTCTTCATAAAATGCTCACTATCCGCAAATGCATCAAAAATTTGATCGACTTTAAGCGCCTCGAGCGGGTCTTTCTCAATAGCCTGCCTTAAAATATCGGAAAGCC
>MFIO01000011.1 GCA_001780775.1 Candidatus Giovannonibacteria bacterium RIFCSPLOWO2_12_FULL_43_11c
GTTAGATAGTTGAAGATTTGTCCCTGAATCAAAAGTCAGAGTTCCCGAAGTGAAGTTGTCTGATGTGTCGGAGCGCAAGAAGGAAAGAGAATCGATGCCGTCTAATGTTGTTGCGTCCGAACCGCCGGAACCAGAAATACAAGTTCCGTTTACGGCAAAGCATCCGGTCGTCAAATTAAGCCCTGTATATAAAGTAGATGTTCCTGATGCAAAATTAGCCACTCCGGAAATTGATAAAATAGAACCGGGGGTGGTCGTCCCTATTCCGACGTAGCTCGAGTCCGCAATAAAAATAGATGAAGTCGCGGTAAGAGTTGTTCCCGCTGCGGCGTAATATGGAATTTGCCCAAGCGTTCCGGAATTTACCGTACCAGAGCCGCTGGAAGACGAAGAAGTTCCACAGCCGGTACAGCTCTCAGTGATCTCAATTCTCTTAACAACTATATCATTTACAGGGGCTATGGATCCGCCTAAATTATTTATTCGCTGGGTAATGGCGATCGCGTTAAAATTGCCCTGTATTTTTCGGTCAAGGGCAACCTCAACTGAAGAAATTCTTTCGAAAAGCAACCGCTCTAATTTTTGAAGCTTCTCATCGTCAGTGCCAATGGAAATCTCTTTTTCAATAATTCGTTCGATAACTCTGGAATTATCTATAACAGTGACGCCGGATAACGAAGGCTTAATTATTTTAGCGGTATCTTTTATTGGAGCGGGCGGCGCGCTTTTGGATGCCGTTTTATCCTCGCCCGAAATCGAGGGTGCCAGAAGCGCCTGTATAGTCATATTTGTTTTATAGAACACGCCTGCCATAAACTTTCCAACTCCGACGAAAAACATCCTGGCATCATCGCCAAGCTCGCCTAATAGCGCGTCCTGAAAAACGTTAGCAGCTAGCGCGATATTTTTTCCGTAAAAACTATAAATATCGCGCGGAAGAGCTTTAACATCGGGCTTAATAAATTCCCAATTCAGCGCGGATTCTCTAGCAAAATCCGCCAAAGCTCCGCCACTTTCATAAAAAGTTTCCCGCGCGATGCCACCAAGAACAAAAGCCCCCTCTAGCATTCCTTTTCCTCCCTCGCCATAAAAATTCCTTACGGATAATCCTTCTTTCTCCAAAAACTTTGAACCGTTATCAAAAAAGGTGAATACGCGATCGTCAAAAGTTCTTCCGCTTCCGTAAAACGGCGCTACAGATTCCGCGATAAAAGCGCCTGACGAATTCAGCCTGGCCGCTGAATATTCAAAGCCGAATTCAAGAGCAAACAATGAATTGTCGAATCCGATCGCAAGTCCCTTCGCAATATCGGATGAAACAAAAAGCAGAAGCCCTGCCAAAAGCGCCACGATTCCAAACTTTAAACCAAATAATGTACTTTCATTAAAAGTCTTTCCCGCGCGAACTTCTTTAATTTGACGGTTTTTTGAAAGATCGGGCAGAAACTTTTTATGTAAAAAGTCTTCCCGCGCGAGCCTAATATCTGCATCAAGCGTCTTGAGAGGCGTTTTTTCTTCAAACCTCCCCTCGGCAAAATTGAGAATTTGCTGATATCCCTCTTCTTCCCAATGGCGCCAACCCATTTTGTCTCGTTTTGCAACCGGGATTTTTCCCTCTTTTTCCCAACGCAAAATAGTCGTCTTGCCAATACCAAGCTTTTTGATTATATCTGCCGCGTTGTATTTTTTTTCTTCCAAGAATTAATTTCATATTGCGCCACGAAAACAAAAAAATAGGCAAAAGACAGTTCTTTTCCCTATGCGTTGATTATATACCATACCGGTATACCGTTAAAGGCGATCTGTGGATAAAGATATTGACAAAGATTTATCCTTTTTAGTATTATATGAGTAAGTCGTAGTGTTCTTATGTAGTACCTTGATCTAGCGAAAATAGCTTGTTCTTTAATTAGCGGCAAAGCCGTCATGTTTACAAAAATAGAATACGATTCTTTTCTCTTATAAGGAGGGAAGAAAAATCAATAAAGGCTCGGTAACAAAGTGAGCCTTATAAACAAGAAGACTTGTTTTGTTACCGAGCCTTTTTCTTTTGAGAAATCCAGCACCTTTAAGCTTAAAGGTGCTGGATAAACCTTGATATTTATAGATAAAGAATTGGATCTAAATACCCACCGTAGGGCAATAAACCACAAACTCTCGATGATTTCATTTGGACAGTTCGCGCATCGTAAACTGTAAAGTGGAGATGTGGGCCAGTCGTGTATCCTGTATCCCCGCTATAAGCGATTAATATTCCTCGCCCAACCTCTTGGCTTGTGGAAACTTTAATCACTGATAAATGAGCATAAAGCGTCGAAAGATGGTTTGGATGCTCAATCAAAATCCATTTTCCGTAAGACCCTCCTGGGCAAGCGACGTCCGAATTTCCAGTTCCCTTAACAACTCCGCTTTCCGCCGCCATAACTTCTGTTCCGATGGACGCGCGCAAATCAATTCCGTTATGCGTATTTTGATTGTATACGTCCGTATTCTTAGCAAAATCAGTTTTGCCGAAATTTTGAGTAATCTTCGGATTGGCAACTGGCCATCCTAAAACGCCTGGACGGGACGCTGGCAAAGAAGTCGGGTCAATTAATAGGCGCAACTGGTCTTCAATTTTTCTTACGTCTTCCAAAATTTGCGCCCGCTCGATTTCGCGCTCGCGCACAATACGCTGATATTCCGCTTCCTTATTTTTCGTATCAAACAAAAGCTGGTCTTTCTTTTTTTTTGAAAAGACTTCGATTGCCTTTCGGTCGGAAAGCTCCAAAGCAAAACCAGTAAGCTGTTTTTTTACGGAAGACTCTTCCGATTCCTTAGTTTCCAAATCTTGCTTAAGGCCTTTCAGTTCTCCTAAATCTTTTTGAACCGCTCTATCCAGGTTCTCTATATTCTTTATGTCGCTAAAAAAATCGGAAAGTTCTCTATTCTTCAATAATATTTCAATAAGCGATTCATTATCCGCCTCATTTATTGACCTAATAATTTCGGCGAGTGACGCTTTCTTGCCCTCTATCTCGTCGTTTTTCTTATTGATTTCGATGTCTAATTTTTCCAGATTAAGTTCGGACGCGTAAATTTTCCCCTGCGTCAGCCGGATTTCCGCGTTAAGTTTCCCGATTTGCGCTATCAACGATGAGATCTGATTTTTCAGCGATCCTGCTTCCGAAGTTTTCGCATCAATCTGTTTTTGATATTCCGCAATTTCAGCCTCTATGGCCGCTATCTGGTCTTCTCGGTTTTTTATCTGCGATTTAAGATCGACAACCGTCGCCATCTCGGAAATTCCAAATCCCAAATTCCAAATCACAAACAATATACAAATTCCAAATATCAGCCTACCCACGAGATTAGCGCAATCGCTTTTTTAATTCTTGCTAGCGATTCTTTTTTCTCCAAAACCTCCATTATTTCAAAGGGGCCAGGCGAATTTTTAAGCCCGGAGAGTGCAACCCGAAGCGGCCATAAGACTTCTCCTCTGCCAACTTCGTCGGCATACGCCATCACATCGCCGCCTGAAGACACCAATTCATATACTTTTTCCAGATGTTTCTTTGTATCTTCCATTGATGCATTCTTCCAAATCAGCAACCCTGTATCATAATCGTCCAACTCAAATATAAATTTCGCCTCTCTTTTGAAATCAGAAAATTTTGAAATGCGATCCTTAAAAAGTCGCGCGGCGCCGGCCATATTCTCTCTCCCCCATTCCTCCGGAACAAATGGCGTTAATTTTTCCAAAAAGTCTTTTTCCTCGAGTTTTTTGATATATTCTTTTGATATCCAGTCCAGTTTTCCCTTATCAAAAATCGCGCCCCCTTTCTGCACGCGCTCCAGAGAAAACTGCTCAATTAATTCTTCTTTGCTAAATATTTCACGTTCGAGGGGCCTGCCCCGCACCGAGCTTTGCTCTGGTGCGGGGTGCCATCCCAAAAGCGCCAAAAAATTAAACACCGCCTCTGGCGGATACCCCATCTTTTTATAATCCGAGAGGGCCTCTCCTCCTTCACGCTTGGACAGCTTGGAGCGATCGTGAGCCAATATTAAAGGCAGATGCGCATACTTAGGTGTTGGACACCTAAGCGCTTGCTGGATTAATATTTGCCTCGGGGTATTTGAAATATGATCTTCCCCCCGTATTACATGGGTTATATTCATCAGGGCATCATCAATTACGGCGGCTAAATGATAAATGGGCGTCTCTTCATTCTTAGCAATTACAAAATCGCCCAAATCTTTCGTATCGACTTCTATTTTCCCTCTTATTAAATCATTAAAGCTAATGATTGTTCCGGGATTTTTTAAGCGTATAACGCTCCCTTTCTCTTCTTTGGAAACGTAGGCCGAGCCGTTTCCCAGCAATCTTTTTATATGCCGCAGGTAAATTTCTTTTCTATCCGATTGGCGGTAAAACTCGTCCCAATTCAACCCAAGCCACAAAAGAGCCTCTTTCGCGTTTTCTTCATACTCTTTTCGGGATCGCTCGATATCGGTGTCTTCGATTCTTAAGATAAATTCGCCATCGTTTTTCTTTGCGAAAAGAAAATTGAAAATCCCCGCGCGGGCATTGCCCACATGCAGAAGTCCCGTAGGAGATGGCGCGAGCCTTGTCCGGATTTTTCGCATCAATGCTCGAGTCCAAGGCGGATAATTTCCAGGGCGATTCTTTGGGCAGCATCCGGTTTAGCGAAAAATTTGGCAGCATCAGACATTTTTGAAAGCCGTAGCTTATCGGCCATTAGTAATTTAATTTCGCGGAGAAGTATATGAGGAGTCATATTTACTTCTTCAATCACCTCCGCTGCTCCGGTTCTCGCGTAAGAATAGGCATTTTCACGCTGATGGTCTTGCGCGGATAATGGAAGCGGAATTAAAATCGAGGGAACGCCCATCGCGGAAATTTCAAAAATACTTCCTCCGGAGCGGGCGATTATCAGCGTGGAGGCTTTGTAAGCGTTCTTATATTTTTCTTCGTCCAGGAATGTGAAAGGATGGTATCTCGATGCAAATTTGGAAGTCTCCAGAGTTATACTCATTCTTTTTTTAACCGTATTTATATTTCCTACCCCAGTCTGGTGAATAACTTGGGAAAATTCCAAAAGCTCTTTCAATATATCCAAAATTGATTCATTAATTTTTATTGAACCCTGCGACCCTCCGAAAACGAAAATAACCGGAATCCCGTCTTCGAGCTCGAAAAGTTCCTTCGCTCTCTCCATAGTCCCGCCTATAACCTCTTTTCTTATGGGATTTCCGGTCAAGGCGGTCTTATCCTTGGGAAAATACTTCATTGATTCCGGATAAGAAATGGCGATCCTTTTCGCGAATTTTGCGGCCCACCTGTTCACCTTACCGGGTATCGAATCAGTTTCGTGAATAATCACCGGGATTCCCAAAAGTCGCGCGGCAAAAAGAAGCGGGAAGCTCGCGTATCCGCCTTTGGCGAATATCACATCGGGAAGATTAAGATAAAGAATCCAAGAAGCCTTTATAACTCCAAAGAAAGTCTTAAATGGATCAAAAAGATTCCTGATTGAAAAATAGCGGCGAATTTTCCCGGCCGGAATTTTAAGAAAGCGCACCCCGTCTTCCCTGAGGAGATTCGGGTCATAAGGGTCATCGGCCGCGTAAATTATATCCAAATCAGGGATTTTTTCCTCAATCGCGATATCCCGCAACGCTCTCTCCACAGCAATAAGCGGATAAAAATGGCCTCCGGACCCGCCTCCGGCAAATATAATTCTCATATTCCAATTATACCAGAAAATCTCAGTTGCTTTTAGAAATATTCAGAAGAACGCCAGCCTCAAGAAGAGTCACAGCCAGAGAAGAACCTCCTTGGGATATAAAGATAAGAGGTATTCCGGTCAGGGGGGTGAGTCCGGCAAGAGCCGAGATATTTATCATTGATTGGACGGCCATCAACAAAACCATCCCGGAGCCCAAAAGCTTGCCGAAAGTATCCGGCGCAAAACGTGAAATATAAAATCCGCGCCAAGCAAGCAGTAAAAACAGGGAAATTATTACTGATGCGCCGATGAAACCGAACTCTTCCGCGGCGACCGCAAAAATCGAATCTCCGACAGGCTCCGGAAGATACTGAAATTTTTGTCGGCTCATGCCAAAACCTCTTCCCCAAAGACCTCCCGAACCTATAGCGATCAAGGCTTGGCGCACTTGATACCCGGAGCCTTGGGGATCATGATCTGGATTAAGAAAAACTGTCAGCCTATCCTGCCTATACGGCTCAAGATAAATTAAGATTCCGAGAAAGATAAGTCCTATTAAAATTAAAATTAAAATGTGTGTAAATTTTCCTCCGGCTATCAGAAAAAGGAAAAGCCCGGATATGGCGAGTACTCCAAGAGTTCCGATATCCGGCTGGAAAACCAAAAGAGACGATGCGACACTCATGATAATCAAAAACGGGATCAATCCGCCCTTAACCGAAGAAATTTTTCCGCCTCTCGAAGAAAACCAGGCCGCCAGATAAAGAATGAGGCCAAATTTAAGAAATTCCGAGGGCTGCAAGCTTAGTGGTCCGAAAATTAGCCAGCGCGAAGCTCCTCCGACTTTGAGCCCGAGGCCTGGAATCCAAACCGCGGAGGTCAGTAAAATGCTTCCAGCGAAGATCACAAGCGCCCATTTTTTCCATTTTTTATATGGAAATTTTGCCGCGAAAATGAAAAGTGCCAAACCGACGGCTCCGCCCATAGTAATTTGACGAAGTATAAAATAATAAGACGGGGCTTTCATGGAAGCAGTAAGGCCTATTGAAGCGGAAGCCAAGATAAAAAATCCGACGATAAGCAGAGACGCTACAATCCCTTTGAATATCGGGTCGGTTTTTACTTCAATTCTAGAACCCATTTTCTAAATTTATCGCCTCGCTCCTCGTAATTACTAAACTCGTCAAAGCTGGCCGTTCCAGGAGAAAGGATCGTAATATCTCCCTTTATTGAAATCTTATGAGCTTCTTTTATCGCGCTTTCAAGCCCAGCCGTTTTTGAATATCGAGAAAATCCGAGCAATTTGGAAATGCGCTCGAGCTCGCCTGCGGCGACCCCAAAATATACCGCGCTTCTGATATCTCTCCTCGCAAGGCGCCTAACCAGAGGTGTCAAATCTAATTTTTTATTATATCCCCCGGCAAGAACGATCTTTTTTTCTAAAAATGCATCGATGCCTCCGATGGCCGAGCCGACATTAGTCGCTTTTGAATTATTATAATAGCCTACGCCATTCAAATTTCTGACAAATTCAAGCCTATGCTTGATACCTTTGAAATTATTAACGGTCTCAATTATTGTCTCGCGCTTGACTCCGAAAAGTCTTGCCGCTGCCCCAGCGGCCATCGCATTTTTGTAATTATAATCACCTGGGACCTTAAGCTTAAACCCGAATTTCTTCGCGCTCTCTAAAGTTACTTGAATTTTCTTTCCGATAGATTTTTTTGCGATAGCCGACGAATATTTATTATCTGCGAAATATATGATGGCGTCCGATTTTTTTTGATGTCTCGCTATATTACTTTTTGCGTCAAAATATTCTCTAAAATTCTTATGTTTATCCAAGTGCTCTTCGAAAATATCGAGCACGAGGGCTACGTCCGGCGAATAGTTTAAATCCTGAAGCTGAAAACTCGAAAGCTCCATTACCACAGTGCTTCCAGAATCAAGCTTTTCAAGATAATCCAATGGGCTCTTGCCGATATTCCCGCCAAGGAAAACTTTCCTTCCTGCGTGTTTTAATATCTTATATAGAAGTGTCGCGGTTGTTGTTTTCCCGGCGGAACCCGTAATGCCGACAACTCTTATGTTTTCTTTCTTTTTTATCTCTTCAAAAAAAAGTCTTGTCAGGCTCAATATCCTGCCACTCGCTTTTTTAAGCTCCGGAAGATTATAAGGCACGCCCGGGCTTCGGAAAACCAAATCGAATTTTCCCAGATTCTTTAAATAACTTTTGCCTAAGACTTTTTTAATACCTCTTGCAATTTTAATCTTCGGATCGCGATCCAAAACCGTAATCTCGAAATCTTCCTCCTTTTTCAAATAAGAGAAAAGGGACTTCCCCTCAAGCCCAAAGCCTAAAATCGCAACTCGTTTCATTATTATTTAAACCCTTTTGATAATTCTTCCGCAAAGCTCGCCGGACATGACTCCGTTTTTCACCGCTGCCTTTCCGTTCACAAAAACCCATTCCACTCCCTCAACTTCCTTGTTCAAAGCCGTATAATTAGGAATGTTTTTTATCTTATCGAGATCCAAAACTGCCAAATCCGCGAAGAATCCTTTCTCAATTTTTCCACGATCTCTAAGTCCCAATAAAGTAGCGGGCACTTCGGTAAATTTATGCAAAATTTCCTCGAAGGTGGTGTCATCGCTTTCCTTAGCGAAAATTTGGAGCGCCCTCGGGAAAGCGCCGAAGGATCTTGGATGCGGGAGATCAAACGGCATTTTAGCCTTCAGATCGTAGCCAACTCCATCCGATGAAATCAAGGCATATTCTTTAGCAATGAGGTTATGAAGATGGTTCTCTGAAACTACCTCGTTAAAGATAGAAACCTGAAGCTCATTTATCTCCAAGAGCTCCGCGATAATTTCCTCCGGATCAAGCCCAGAAGAAGACGCGAGCTCTTTTATAGTTTTGCCGACAGATGTCGCGTCCTTAAAAGTTGAAGCCACTACAATTTTATCATAATGCAAGGTGAGCGATTTCAAATAATCCAGCGCTTCTCTTCGCATTTTTGGATCTTTTAACGCCCCTAGAATCCTGGCTCTTCCTCCTTCGATTATCCATGACGGCAGAAGCATATACAAGAGAGATCCGGTTTTCGTATAAGGGAAGAAATCTAAAGTTATCTTGGTCCCTTCCTGCCTCGCGGATTCAATCAAATTTATTGCTTCAGATAAGAAACCCCATGAACTTTTCCCTAAAATTTTGAAATGCGAGATCTGTATGCTGGCTCCCGTATCACGTCCGAGCCCGACTATTTCAGCAATCGCCGGCAAAATATTTCTTCCTTCATCCTTAAGGTGGTGTTTGGTTATGCCGTCGTATTTTCCAACTAACTTAAAAAGTTCTTTCAGTTCGGAATTAGTCGCGAATTTAGCATGCGCCGCGGCCAATGACGTCGACAAACCGAACGCGCCTTCATCCAAAGAGTTTTTCAAAATAAACTTAAGTTCCTCGATTTCCTTGCTTGTTACGTTGCGCGCTTCGTCCCCTAAGACTCCGCGCCGGAGCGTTCCGTGCCCAACGAGCATCGCAAAATTAACTCCGATGGGATGTCGCGAAAGCTCCTCGAAAAATTCTCCGACGCTTTTCCAATTTGTGTTTATTTGCGTGCTGTCCGCCCATTTATGTATTCCTTCAATATCGCTTGCTTTAACTAGCGGGGCAAGAGAAGCCCCGCAATTGCCCCCGAGGATAGTCGTTATCCCCTGCGCCAATAGACTCTCTTGCTTCGGCTGTGAAAAAAGCGTCCAGTGCGTATCCGAATGGTTGGTTAAATCAATGAAACCGGGGGAAATATACTTACCAGTAGCGTCCACGACAAGATCGGCATTTTCTTTTGAAAAATCGCCCAAATTTTCAATTTTGTCTTTTTTAATGCCAATATCAAGACGTTCGAATTTCCGCCCACGGAGCACATTACCGCCTTTAATCAAAACCGAATATGACATATATAAATTATAGCGCTAGCGCCCGAGTATGGCTATAACCATCCCAACCATTGCAGAAACCGAAGCCAATATCCAGGCGCGCATGGTAACTTTATACGAAGGCCAGCCCTGCGCTTCGAAATGATGGTGCAAGGGAGAGACCAAGAAAACTTTTCTCCCAAAAAATTTTTTTGATGTTAATTGAATTATTACGGACGCTGAATCGAGAACAAGAGGAAGGGCAATCAGCGGCAAAACAGAAACCGCGTCCGTAAGAAAAGCGATTACAGTAAGCGAAGTAGTAAGTCCAAGTATTCCGGTCTCCCCCATATAAAACCGCGCGGGAGGAATATTAAACCATAAAAAGGCCGCGATCGCGCCGACGAGTACTGCAGAGAAAGTCGCGAGGTCGATTTGATTTTGAAAAAACGCTATGCCGGCATAAGCTCCGAAAATAGCCGCCATTACTCCGCCCGAAAGACCGTCGATGCCGTCTATAACGCTTCCGGAAAAAGTCGCCATCATGACTAAAATAAAAAATGGGATGAAAAGCCAGCCTAAAAATATATTTCCGAAAAACGGGATATAAATATCGTGCTTCTCAAGCGGAAAATAAAACCACAAAGCTCCAATAATCGCGATTACCAAAATCAAAGAAAATCTCCATGAAAATCTCATTCCTCCAGCGAGATAATTTCCCTTGCCCAAGGTCTGCCAAAGATCATCGACAATTCCAAGGATCGACGCCGCGACTAGAGTAAAAAGTGGAAGCCATGTCTGCGATCGGGAAAGAAAATTAAGTTTTACAAAAATCGGCCATCCCGCCAAAGAAAGAAAATAAAACAAATAAATCAAAAGAAGCAGGACTCCCCAGATTAAAATTCCGCCCATCCTTGGAACTTTGGTCTCGCGATCGGCATGAAGCTTCGCGAAAATAGGAGTTCCTGCCCCATCCGGCGCTAATTGTCGGACTTCTTTGCGCCATAATTTATATTTATACAAATAGTGAGTCAGAATCGGTGTTACAGAAACCCCGACGACAAATGCAATGCCCGACAACCCAAAAACTTTTAAGACGTTAAGGACGGAATTCGTCATTTATTTTCATTATACCTAATTCGTAAATAATCATTCAATGCTATGTTTCGATGGTGAAATCTTTATGGCAATTTTAGCAGGTTTTCGCCTCGCGGTTCATGTATAAATATTACTTTAAATTGCCGAATTTTTCTATCTTAACGCCAAGCAGACGGATTTTTTGTTTTCTCGGGTTCTCTCTGCTGTCAAGAAATGGGAGGAAAAGTTTCATCGCTTCTTTTTCCAATATTTTTCGGGTGGATGCGGGTTTTACTATAGTATATGAGCGAGTTTTTGTCTCAAAATTCTCAAAACGGATTTTAATGGCGATTGTCCTGAAAGATTTATGTCTCGATATATCGAGACGCTTATAGACGCGATTGGAGAGATCCTTTAACGTTTGCAATAGTAAAATGGGGTTGCGTGTATCCTGATCAAAAGTATTTTCCTCTCCGATAGATTTTGCTTCATATTTTTCTGTCAGAGGTGAATCGTCCTTCCCGCGAATTTTATCATAAAGATGAGGGAGATCGCTTTTTGATAGCTTCTTCAAATCCAAAACTGTCTTGATTCCTTTCTTTAAAAATATTGCTTCCGTCTTGGGCCCAATTCCCGGAATTTTCCTGATAGACATAGTATCTAAAAATTTTTCGACGCCTTCTTTTTTAACAACCGTAAGCCCATCCGGCTTTTTGAAATCCGACGCGATCTTCGCGATTAGCTTATTCGGCCCGATGCCAACCGAACAAGTCAGCCTTTCTTTCTTCCAAACTTCTTTTTTTATTTTTTCTGCAATTTCTTTAGCCTCCTCCCAGATTCCGAAGTCGGACTTCGGAGAGCCCTGAAGTCCGACTTCGGACAGATCAAAATAGGCTTCGTCCACACTGGCCTCTTCAACCAAATTCGAATAACTTCTTAAAATTTCCATTATCTTACTGGATACCTCTTCGTATTTCTTGAAATTTCCGGAAAGAAAAAAACATTCTGGTTTTCCTTTTCTCTTAGCCTCCTCGCATAATTTCCAGGCCTTCGATATCGGCAAAGCCGAATGGACGCCGTATTCACGTGCCTTATAATTGGCGGTTGAGACAACTCCGCGGCCTTCCCCGTCTTTCGGATCCGCGCCGACGACAATCGGTTTCCCGCGAAGCCATTTATGATCCCTCTCTTCAACCGCCGCAAAAAACGCATCCATATCCAAGTGCCCAATAATACGCATTCTGGAATTATAAACTAAGCAAGCTTGCGATTATAGAACCACTTGATTGTCTCCATCAAGCTGATTTTGAAAACGCCTAGTATTAGAATCAAGATAACGTGCGGCGCCTGAAGAGGCATCGTTTTTAAAATTGTATTTAGGGCTGGGGCATAGATAGCGGAGATCATTATAAGGAAACCGATCCCGACTGCGAAAAGTAGGTAATTATTGTCAAAAAGATTTGTTTTATAAATAGGTTTATCGAGGGATTTGATGGAGAAAATATAGAACAAGGATGAAGTGCCAAGAGCAGTAAAAATTATTGTCCTAGTATATTCGATCGGGAACGAAGTTTTTTCCACTAAAAAATAAAAAATAGAAAGCAAGATTATATCCGTCACAGCGGCAAAACTAAACGAAAGCACCTTGGCCTTTTTATCCAAAATAGGATCGGTTCTTCTTATGGGTTTGCGCCGCATTATTCCGTCCTCGCTTTTTTCAAAGGCGAGCGCGAAATTAGGCAAGCCGTCTTGAACCAGATTAGTCCATAAAATCTGCACAGCGGTCATCGGCAAAGGCACTCTTAAAATTAGCGATCCTAAAACCAAAGTGATCTCCGTAAAGCTCGACGCAAGGAGATAAATGACAACTTTTTTTATGTTATCAAATGCAGTTCGTCCGTATTTAATCGCTTGCGCAATCGTGTTTAGGCCGTCATTAATTAAAACAAGATCTGAGGCGTCTTTTGTAACATCAGTTCCTGAATTTAAGGCGATGCCGATATCAGCGAACTTAAGCGCGGGCGCATCGTTGATTCCATCCCCCGTCATCGCTACGGATTCTCCCTTTTCTTTCCATGCCTTTGCTATAAGTATTTTATGTTTTGGATCGACTCTCGCAAAAATTTCCACGTTTTTAATTTTTGAAAAAAGTTTGCTTCCCGGAATATTCTCAAGTTCCGCGCCTTCCATAATATTTTCCGAACTGAATCCAAGCTCCTGCCCGATCGTCCGCGCTGTGAGCTTGTGATCCCCAGTGAGCATAATAATTTTAATGCCTGCCGAGCGAACTTCTTTAACAGTTGCTTTAACATCCGCTCTTATCGGATCGCTGATAACTGCGAGGCCCAAAAAAGTAGGGCGCTGGACCAAGGCAAAGAGCTCATCCTCGCTTTTTTTCATTATTATATTTGGAGATACCGGCAAAATTTCTTCGGCCGCCGCTATTACCCGAAATCCCTTCTTCGCCAAATTTTCACATTCTAGTAGAACGTTGCCTTTGTCCGAGAAATCCGTGGATTTCTTCAAAATAAATTCCGGCTCTCCAGATATAAATACTTGAGTCGCTTCTCCGTGTTGGTTTTTTGCTGAATGAAACGACGCTATTATTTTTCGGACTGAATCAAATGGGAGAAAATTTACCCTCGGGAAAATTTCAAGCATTTTCTTAAGATCAAGCCCACCCGCCAAAAATATTTCAAGCTTTGCCTTATCTGTCGCCTCGCCCTTGACCGTAATTTTGCCGTTTTCATTTTCAATTATCGCTTCGTTGGCCAGAGCCAGGGAGCTTAGCATCGCGCTCTCGTTTTTAGAGATTATTTTTTCAACCTTCATCTTTCCTTCCGTCAGAGTTCCAGTTTTGTCCGTCAGTAATACCGAAACAGATCCAAGAGTTTCCGCCGCCAATAGTTTTTTTACGAGGCCGTTATTCTTGAAAATATTTTTGCTCGCAACCGCTAAGACAACGGCGATTGCCGCGGGAAGGCCTTCGGGTATCGCCGCTACGGCGACAGCGACAGCCGTGACGAAAATTTGGTAGAATTCAAATTTTTCAAACAACCCAACCGCGATTATTATTACCGTCGCGATTACCACCAAGATACTTAAAAATTTACCCAAACTTCCGATTTTTTCCTGCAATGGAGTGAATTCCTCTTTGGATTCTTTGGTAAGAACGGCTATAACTCCTATCTCCGTGTCCTTTCCCGTTTCAACCACAATCGCTTCTCCTTCTCCCCGCTCGATCGAACTCCCCATGAAAATCATATTTTTTCTATCGGCAACCGCAGTCTTTTTGGAAATCGCCTCGTTATTTTTTTTAACCGGAGATGATTCCCCCGTCAGCAAGGCTTCATTTGTCTCAAGATCTTTGGTCCTAAAAAGCCTCGCATCAGCGGGGACCTTCATGCCGCTTTTCACGACTACAACATCTCCGGGAACAAGCATCGCCGAATCAATTTCCTTGATTCCGCCATCTCTTCGGACAAGTGCCAATACCCTGACCTTTTCAGCGAGCCTTTTTAAAATCTGACTTGAAGAATATTCCTGATAAAATCCGATGCCGATATTAATTACCACTGAAATTAAAATTATTATCGTATCCAGTCTCTCGCCCGCGAAAAAAGCTAAAATGCTTGCGATGATCAAGATATAAACCAGAGGGCTTTTTATTTGTCCCCAAAGAAAAACTAGAGCCTTAAAGCCCGATTCTTTCGGCAATTCATTTGGCCCATATTCCAGAAATTTCTTTTTGTATTCCGCTTCCGAAAGCCCATCCTTATTGCTTCCAGTCGCTTTGAATACATCCTCAACCGAAAGCTGATAGAAGTCTGCCATAATTTAATTTTACCGCATTATCGCTTAATCTTCTGTTAATTATTGACATGAAATAAATATCATGCTATTTTAATCGGGAACACTTTAACTGGAAAAGGAGATAAGAGAATGACGATTATATCGGAAGCAGTAGAAGGTATTGTCAGGCATGCGGTAGAGAAAGCTAGACGGGGCCGAAGACCTTCGTTGTCTTTCTTCGGAGTAGTGCGCAATCCGATGCTGGCCTTAGGGCTTGCAAAAAAGCTCGCGGGCGCCCAAACGGCGGAGGAGCAATTCGCCTTGACTAAAGAGTTTTTCGATCATGAAAAGAAAAGGGCGACAAGGCGACAAGAAAGAAATGCGCAGAACCACGCGCGGCATATGGCGAATCTCGCCAAAAGAGTCCGTGCCACAACTGAAATCTTCTTAGGCGGCGAAGAAGTTGTTGTTATAGACGGCTACGATGAATTTATGAAAATTGCCAAGCTCGCCGTGCGACATTCGGGAGGTCAACTTCGTCTCGCTTACCAAGAGCAAAATGCCAGTAAGAAGCACATGAGGGTCGGTCATTTTCTAAAACTCGACCAGGAACGCTTAGGCGCCGACATTGAGACATACTCCGCTTTGGTCACCACCCGAGGTTGGGAGCCGGTTCTTGTTAAGTTTTTCAACGATGTGCTTCTCCAGATCGAAAAAAGGCTTCCCAAAGCATACGAAAAAGCCACAGAAGCTCTCCATGGACTCGGCTTTTAAAGTAACTCGTCCTTTTAGGATGCAACCCAGAGCCGGTTCGCGCGTGCGCGAACCGGCTCTTATTAATTTATATTATAACCGCGGCTATTACGAAATATATCAATAGAGCCAGAATGTCCTGGGCTATTGTTGTAAAAGGCCCCGCTCCAATCGCCGGGTCCTTCCCAAATCTCCTCAAGATGAGTGGAACCAGGGTTGCGATAACAACCGAAAATATAGAACTTATTATTATAGATAACCCTACAATAATAGATACATTTAAATCGCCGAAAACGGCCATTGAATAGGCGAAAAGCAGGACGCCCAAAACTGATCCGAGCAAAAAACCAACAACAATCTCTTTTGCAAGATATTTCCCTAAATCAATTTTTTCTATTACCAAAGCGCGGATAAACAAAGTTTCCGTCTGCGTCCCAACGGCATCAGACATATAAACAATAACGGGTATGAAAAAGGCGAGAGCCAATTTTTCTAAAAGCGCCCCCTCAAAAAAACGAACAATGAGCGTCGCGAACATCCCGCCAACCAATCCGACGATAAGCCATGGGAGGCGGACTTTTACTAATCTTGTCGCGCTGAATTTAACAATATCGGTAATCGGTTGATGGGCCAGATGCCCAAGCGCCTTATGATGATGGACTTGTCTTTCTTCCGCCACGAGGTTTAGCAAAATTCGCAAACCGCGGCCTCTTTTTTCTTGTGTTCGCCTTTTGACGCATCTCCACAGCAATCCTTGCAACAAAAAGTTGAACCCTCAAGGACGAAGACTCCCTCGGATTTTTTCTTTTGCTTGCCACATTTAGCGCAAGTAAAGACTTCGTCAGAATTTGGTTTTTTTTCTTCCATAAATTATTCTAATTTTATAATTTTTCCCTCAAGCCCATACGCTCTCCCGGCGCGCATCGCGAAAAGAACAAGCAATGCAAGCGCATATATGACGTGGTCGTCTACTATATAAGAATTCGCGCCGATTTTCGGAAATTGGAGAACGGCGAAATAATAGAGAGCCATCATTAAAACTCCCGAAATAGAGCTGTATCGCACCAATATTCCCAGAATAAGAGAAATGCCGATCAAGATTTGCCCGTATTCATTAAGGAAATTGACCACAGGAAGAACTCCGGGACTCGCGAACCACTGAAAAAGCTCTGGGAATGTTTTTGCCCCCTTTAAATAACCGGCGGCCGACCAATTCCCCTTTGCAACTTTTGAGATACCTGCGTAAAGAAAAACCCATCCAATCGAGATCCTAAGAAGGAACAAAGATATTTTTTGAGATTTTGTCATATGAATTTAATTTTTATATTTGCGACCTTTGAATTAAATAAAGTTAATTAGAACACGGGGTTTAAGGAATAAATCATGTAGAATCCGAGAGCGAGAAGAGCAAGTCCTATGCCCAAGCGCATGAGTCCCCTGTGTTCTTTTCTCCATTCCTCAAGCTTTTCGGACGAAGTGCCGAAATACGCCAATCCGATAATAAGGAGTAAGGGCAATATAAACACCAAATTATACAAAAGCAGGAGCGGGACTGCGGCAGAATATTCCCCCTTAGATAATAATCCGAGAATGGCGAGATACGGCGCTCCTGTGCACGGCAATTCTACAAGCACGACAAATACTCCGAGGGTAGCCGTGGTAAAAAAAAGTAAGGCTGGATGGTGCCCTTCCATTTTTGCGATCCAATTCGTATAGGCCTTAATGCGAGCGGCTCCTCCAGGGATCATCTGCAAAGAAAATCCGCGTCCGTACCAGAAATAATCCTTAATTTCAAAAAGCCCAGCGATTATCGCGATGAGTGCGGCAAACCAATAAAAAGTAGAGGAAATCCCGGTTGAAAGCGCGAACTTCAAAATACCGAATCCAAGCAAAAGATATGTAGTGTATACGACGGCGGTATAGAGCATGCCTCCCAAAAGCATCTTCCCTGGGCTCTTAAACGCCTTCATCATGAATGCGATTAGAAAAATCAGAACGCCGAAAACACACGGATTGATGCTGTCAATCAAGGCAGCGGAAATTATTATCCCCAAAGTTAACTCTTGTCCAAACATTTTATTCTATTGGGCAACTCGCAAAGGCCGCCAAATCTTTGATTTGCTGGAGACCTTCGATCCTTTTAATCTCCGTTCCTCCCGCCTCCATTAGAAATGTCGGGGTCTTGTTTATATTTTTTCTAAGACATAACTCCGGCTGCGGATTTTCTCCGTCGGGGTGGCACTCAACTGAATTTAGTTTTTTGGACGCTTCTCCTAAAATCATCTCCTGCCTCCTGCAAGTACTACAACGAACGGACTTATAATAAACAACTCCCTTTGAATTAAGGCATTGAACAACCGTTGAATAATCCTTTTTGACAACCGTTCCGGTCTGAGCGAAATAAGTAACCCCCGCGGCAACTAATCCCGCTATCAGCACTGGCGCTCCCATTCGTAGCGCTTTTCTGGAATCCAATTCGGAAGCCCAGAGCGAAGCGCCAAGAATTATGAGCATCAGAACTTTGGAAGTTTCGCATAAAATGCAGATTGAGTTTATAAAAAGGAGTTCGGTCAACGAAAGATATAAAGAAGGGACGAGCGCGAAAAGAGTAATAATGAATAATGTCTGAAATGCTTTATCTCTCTTCTTTAGAATCAAAAACAATACAGCCGCGAAAAACAAAAGCCCCAAGACAGATACGGGCACGCCGAAAATCTCCGAATAAATGCTGGTTGTCACGACGTCGCAGGAAACTTCTTGGGATATATCGCAAAATGATTTTGATGCAGAATAATGTATATAAGTCAGGTATGACATTATTCCGATACCCGCAAGCCCGCATAAAACAATCACCCAGTAAGCAGATTTCTTCATCAATATCATTATACTTCATACCTACACGATTATAAAAACTTATCCACAATAAACTTTATTCCTCCCGCCCATCATCGCCGTTTTGTTGATTTTTCTAGCATTTTATTGTATTATAAAGAGTAATTAACATATATGCCTAACACATCAAACCAAACTTCATTCACTGGCCTCGGCATCGCGCCTAGAATTCTTGATATTTTGACACGCCATAAATTTGAAACGCCTACTCCGATTCAAGCCAAAGCAATTCCTGTCGCGCTTGAAGGTAAAGATTTAATTGGAATCGCGCAGACCGGAACGGGAAAAACTCTCGCTTTCGGAATTCCAATGATTCAATCAATAGCGCAAGAAAAAGGCGCGGGCCTTGTCGTCCTGCCCACGCGCGAACTCGCGCATCAAGTGGACGAGGTTCTGCATAAAATCGGCCGCGAGCTGGGACTCCGAACCGCGCTTCTAATCGGTGGCGCGTCTTTTAATGAACAGCTGCGCGCGATTTCCAAAAAACCGCATATAATTATCGGAACACCAGGCCGCATTAATGACCACCTTGAACGAAAAACAATTTCCCTTGAGAAAGTTTCAATAGTCGTGCTGGACGAGGCTGACCGCATGCTTGATATGGGATTTCTGCCGCAAATCCGCAGGATCATCTCGCGCATTCCTAAAGCGCGCCAAACCATGCTTTTCTCGGCAACCATGCCGGACGATATCGTCCGAATCGCGACTGAATATATGAAGCTTCCATTTCGCGTAGAAATCGCGCGCCCGGGAACAGCTCCTGAAAAAGTTAATCAGGAACTTTTCGTTTTAGATCGAGAAGATAAGATTCATCTTTTGAAAAAAATTCTTGAAGAATACAGAGGTTCGATATTAATTTTCATCCGCACGAAACATAGCGCGGGAAAAATCTGCAAGCAAATAAGGGATATGGGACACTCCGCGGCCGAAATTCATTCAGGCCGAACGCTCCCCCAGCGCAGGGCGGCACTAGAAGGATTTAAGACAGGAGTGCATAGAATATTAGTCGCGACTGATATCGCTTCGCGCGGGATCGACGTCAAAGGAATCGAACTCGTGCTCAACTATGATATCCCAGAAAACCCCGAAGATTACGTCCACCGGATCGGACGGACTGGCCGTGCTGGCGCGCCCGGACGCGCGATTTCTTTTGTCACACCAGATCAAAAAAGAGCCGTCCGCGATATTGAGCGCCTTCTTCAAACTTTTATCATGATCTCAAAAATGCCGGACCTTCCCGGACGTCCGCGCCGCGAATTCAGAATCTCTACGGAGCCAGCAAGACCGCATACGCGATTCCATCCGCACCGCCAAGGATACTTAGGAAGACGGAGATAAAACTTCAGCCATTTAAAAATATTGCTCTATCTTTCTTAAACGCGAGTTCGGACAAGTGGAAAATTGTGTAAGTTATAAAAAATGCCGACAAGACATCTATAGAATAATGAAGATGTCCAAGGAGTACTACTGCCCCGAAAATCACAGAAGCAACCGAAAAGAAAAATCTAAGGCTTTTTTGATTCCAAAATGCCAAAGCCATTAAAAAGGGGAGTCCGGTATGCGCGGAGAAAAATAGGTCCGCTCCTGAAGTAAATTTGTTTATTAAACTCTCCGGGTTTATATAAATCTGGTCGGGAAATGGTCCTAGGTGGGTCAAACTTATGAAAATTGAGCGTATAAAGATAAAAAGCGCTATGCTTTTAAGCGTAAATGGGATGCGATTCGGCCTCAGAAAACATAGGATGATTACAAAAATCCAAAATAAAAAAGAGCCGTAAATAAAAATGCCGTCGACATCCATTGTTCGAGTGTTGCTCAATATAACATCCGTAACGGAATTCGACGCGCGCTCTACCGTGTAAATCCCAGCATAAAAATTTATAATCATGCTCGAGATCAGCATGAGAACGCCCACGAACACCGAAACTAGGAATTTTTTATCCTGCAGACATGCCCTATATTCTGCCCAGCTTGCCATATTTTATTTTATATCATCGTTAAGCAGTTTTATATAGGCATCGTTTGCCTTTCGAGAAAGCGCGTTAATGCTTTTTCTCTCCGCCAAAATCTTGGCGCCCTGTCCAAGCTTCAAGCGCATCTCTTTATTTTCCAGAAGCATTTTTACGTGTTTCTTGAATTCCTCATCGCTCTTCGCCTTGAGGCAATTTTCGCCATGTTCTAGCCACCCCTCATATACAAGGATATCTCGAACTATAATCGGGAGTCCGATAGCCGCCGCTTCCAGCACAGCCATGCCTTCGTTTTCCTCATACGAAGGAAAAATAAAAATATCAAGAGCATTAAACGCCGCTACCACGTCGTTTATAAATCCGGAAAATAAGACATTTGCCGGCAGTTCTTTTGGCAAAGGCCGGACAAGCAATCCGCTGTATATTTTCCCAAACCAGACAAATTTGTTTTTTGGAAATTCTTTCGCGAGATAAACAAACGTGTCAGTGCCTTTACGCGGGATTACAAGTCCAACGGTTCCTATGGTCAAACCTTCAATTTTATACTCGCCGCGCGCGCGATTCCGCTTCTCTTCGGATGCACGATAAAAATTCGTATCAACGCCGTTTGAAAGCACGACCAATTTCTCCGCGGGAAGCCCATACGCAAAAAGAAGAGACTTCGTGTAATCGCTGGGGCAAAAAACAATGTCTCCCTGCCCATAAGCATACGTAAGATATTTTTTAAAAACCGGAGCGATTATAGGCATGAAACGGAAAACTTGCATAGCATCTTCCACAGTTACATGCGCCCAAATGATTACTTTTTTTCCCCGCGCCCGCGCACAACGTATCAGATACAATGATTTGATCCAGGGAGTATTTATTTGCAAAATGTCGCAATCGTTACTCCATTCCTCCGTATAAGGTATCTTCAGGTTGTCTAAAATTCGAAGCTGGTTTCTGTAAGAAGAAAGGAGACCCGTTCCTATTTTTTTAAAAAGAATCCCGCCCAAAAAATGGTAAAATTCAAGATATAAGCAAATCTTCATAATTTTTTTCGTGAATTAACGCGATACCTCCCTTTGAATATCTGTTAGACAATTCCCTTGATGCAGACGAATACTTTTCCAAGAGCGTCTCGTTATTAAAAAGTTTCAGGACCCTATCCGCAATTTCCTCCGGCCTATCCGGAGAAACTAAAAATCCGGAACGTCCGTCTTCTACTATCTCGGGAAGTCCGAGAGCGGATACGGCAACAATTGGAAGCCCGCTTGCCATTGCTTCAATTACGGAAAGCGGAAAGTTTTCGCTCTTGCTCGCGGTTACAAAAATGTCGCTTGCTTGTAGCGCTTGAGCAAGCTCGCGTCCGTATAAAAATCCCATAAAACGCACCTTTTTTTCCACACCCAAGCGCTTTGTCAAAATTTCAAGTTTCTCTCTTTCCGGACCTCCTCCTATTATAACAAAAGTGGCCTCTGGAGATTTCTTAGCGATCACGGACATCGCCCGTATTGCCATATCAATACTTTTTTCATAGCTTACGCGCCCCATATATACTAAAACGTTTTTTGAAAACCCCAACTGCCTCTTTAATCTTTCTTTCTCCTTTTTGTCCGCGGCAGGCTTAAAAAAATCCGTATCAACGGAGTTGGGCACAACGATTATCCTGCTCGAAACGCCACACGATTCCAGACTGTCGGCGAGCGAAATAGTCGGGCTCGTTACCAGGTCGCAACGGTTATAATACGCGGCAACATACTTAGAAGAAAGTTTTTTCGCCCATCCGTAATCCGCGTAAATATGTTTGAGATAATGGTCGAAAAAAGTGTGATGGGTTCCTACAAGTGGAACTCCGAGAATTTTTTTAGACAAAACTGCTTCCCATCCGATGGCAAAAGGCGTATGCGCGTGAATTATATCCGGCCTGAACGATTTTATTTTCCGGAGCGTCCAGGCAAGTGGTAATGAAAAGCGCTCATTGGGATAGCCAAAAAAAGGCATAGAAAAAATCCTTGTGAGCCCAAATTTTTCCGGAGGCGAATTTTCGTCGCTTCTGCCCGATGCAACAGTAAACACATGGACGTCATGCCCACGCCCAGCGAGAACTTCCGCTGAACTTTTGACAACGTTCGCGACGCCATTTACTTGAGGCGGAAACGTGTCAGTAAACAATGCGATTCTCATAAATTTTCCATAAACTTAGCTATAATCTTGTAAAGTTCTTTCTGTGATTGCGACGCTATAAAATGATTCGGGTGCGCGGAAATAACGACTTTACCTTGGCGCATGGCACGAGCCATATCCTCCGCTTCCTCCATGGATAAAAACGGATCGAATTTCGAGCGGACAATTAGAGCGGGGGCAGTAATCTTGCTGATACTTTTACGAAAATCAAACTTCAGTGTTTCGGCAAGCATCCAGAAATTCACCGAGACCGGCATTGTATTAAGTCCGATCCAAGTGGAGTGCCAATAGCCAGCGGAGGATGCGTGGTCATAAGTATAATAACTCTTTCTCTTCTGCCATTTCAAAAGTGACGCGAATATTCGCAATACCCAATAAACTACTGGATTCAAAAACCCCAAATTTTTATATAAAAGCGGGCTTACATAATTCACGCTCACGAGGACGAGTCCGAAAACGCGCGAGGGATGCTTTATGGTGTAATCGATGGCAATTCCTCCGCCGAACGAATACCCGACAAGGACGAATTTTTCGAGCCCCTCATTTTTCACTATAAGTTCGATGTCATTAGAAAATATTTCAAGGCGATAACGCGATCTCTCTTTTGCCATGTCCGATTCGCCATGCCCGCGGATATCCGGCGCGATCGCATTGTACCCATTTGCCGCAATTTTTTCCATAATATTTAACCAAGTCGTGTGGTTCGCGGATAGTCCATGCAAAAAAATAACTGTCGGGCGCCCGGAGACATGCGCGGTTTTGAAATAGCAAATCGTTCCCCTACTACTTTCGATTGTTTTTTTCTCAACCATCTTTTTCCAGCAATTCTTCTTGTTTTACTTTTCGATAAATAAAATAAACTGATACCACTAAAATGCCGATAACACTCGCTGCAATCCCCACAGTCCGCCGAATTATATCCGCCTGATGCAATGCTTCGCCAAAATAATAGCCGACCGAAATTAAGATAAACGATTTCAAAACAGTTGCCGCGGTGTTGTAAGAAGCATAAATGGAGAACCGCATCATTGTCATGCCGGAAAGGGTCTGGATTGTTGAGCTTAGCGGATCCGCGATTTTGCCGAAGACTAGCATTTTTCCTCCGTGTTTTTCAAAATGTTTTTCAAGTGCCACTATCTTGTCTGAAGTAATCCCAACATAGTGCCCATATTTTTTTACGAAGCGCTCCCTGCCAAACCGGCCAAGCGCGTAATATCCGGCGTCACTCGCAAGATCGCCCGAAACCGCCACTACATATGCTATCCAAAAATTCAAAAGACCAAGTGACGAAAGGTATCCCGCTATAAGCGTGGATATAGGGCCTTCAATCGCGACAACAGAAAACAAAGCCACATATCTATAAAGCAGTAGCCAGCCAATAATTTGCGCGACCGAAAACATCGCTTCCAGTATAGCTTCTGGAAGCTAAATATGCTACGCTCGTTGAGAAACGTCAAAAGGAGGGTATTATGATTAGTTTTTTAACATCATTTCCAGAATGGCAGATATTCGCCATCTTATTTTTTCTCTGCATCGGGGTTTTGCCCATCGGGAGATTACTGATAGAGGGGAGGTCATACAATATCTCTTACGCGAGTGCGTATGGGGATATAGCGCTGATACTTATGGCACTCATTGCCAAAGAAATCCTCTCCCAGCATCCAGTGGCCGGGTGGCTTTCGAGTCATTCATACCAGGAGGTTACGTTCTGGATCTGCGCATGCGTCGGAATCGTCTCTTGTGTCGTGGCAGTAAAAACTGGGCGCGGTTGGGGAACTTTCATGGATTTTTACCACAACATTATCATTGTTCCCTTGCTCCTTTACACATTGACAACGGCGATACCATTAATCTTTGTGGGAGGGACAATGGTAGACCGCGCATATATGTTCACCCTTGCTGGAATTTGGATATGGACATTTATCGCCGACGTTTTTACCGGGCGGCTACGCCAGCCAGAGTATCTGGAGACCCACCAAATCACGCAAATTTAGCTGAACCCCTCAATTCTAACAGCCGCATGGTGCAAGCACCATGCGGCTGTTTTAAATTTCTAGATAATACTTTAAAGAACCTCAAAAACTTTATTTCGGGAAGAAAACCCCGAGACCAATCTTACGCGCGAAGGCGCAACTCCAAAATGTTCCGCTAATGCCTCTTGGATCGCTATGTTCGCCCGGCCGTCTTTGGGCGCCTCCTTTACCGAAACAAGATAGATTGTTTTACTTTCACTTGTCCTCCGAAGCTTTAGCGAAGGAGGAGAATTCGGTTTTGCTTTTACGAAAATTTTCATTTCTCTTAATTTTCCTTTAAAACCAAACCGAAAAACAGTATAAACACGACAAAACCACTCCCAAGTTTCATAAAAAATTTATTTATTTACTTGTTTCCAGAGCCAGACGCCAAGAAGGACCAAATCAACTACAATCACAAGCCACGCGATTGCAACTAAAAATCCTCCGCCGCCCATCATGCCCCAGCCACCACCGTATCTCATCATATGTTTAATTATACACTTTTCTTTTTTCTAATGCGTCATTACCGTCAATGCTTGACATATTGATAGCTTAATAATATAATTTTAGAAAATTTGTACTGCCTACGCGGAGCCCTCAATCCGAACACTTTCTGATAATAAAATATTGTTGCTAATGATACCGCATCGAGCGGTTTTTTTCATTTTGATTTTTTGTATTTCTCGCTCAAACGTTTCTTTCGGTGTTCCGTAATTGAGACATTTCATATATTTGTTGCGAAGTCTTTCTTCGGCTAAGGAAAAAACTTCTTGAGGCACTTTGCTCAAATCAGTTCTCTTTTTGATGTATCTTCGTATGGCTTTGTTTCTGTTTTCAATAGTGCCTTTTTCGTGCGGAGACTGAGGATGACAGAAGAAAATCTCTGCTTCAATCAATTTGGATAACTCTTTGTGCTTTTGAAAAGAGATATCATTGTCGATGGTCAGACTTTCAATCGGAATATTTTGGAGCATTTCTGAAACGAGCCGGTTCACATTTTCTGTCGTTCGGTCTTCCAGATATCGGAGGGTTGGATATCTAGTCTTTCTTTCCACCAGCACCAGAAGCGATCCCTTGCCGTCTTTGCCAGATTCGATGAAATCTCCCTCGTAATGGGCAAATGCTCTTCGTTCTTCGACCTTTTTGGGTCTTTGATCGATCATGATCCGCCCATCGATCGTAATGGATTTGCCTCGCTTTGGACCGCTCTTTCTGTGCACTGCCTTTGAATACAGATATTTCTCGACGCGCCTTCCATTCGGACTATATACAAATTTGTATACGGCCTTCGTGCTTGCGTACTGAATGCTTTTTTCCACCCCTTTCAGTCTTCCTGATATTCCTTCCGGTGATTGATCTTGTTTCAAATTCTCAACTACAAATCTCTGCAGACGAGGATCCACAGCGACTTTCATGCACTGAATTTTTGAATACCTTCTTTTTACGTATGCTTTGTGATCAGCCTTTTCGGCTGAATATTTTTCCTTGACTGAATTCCTCTTGATCTCATCGGAGATGCTGGAGACGCTTCGACCTAATTTAGCCGCAATGTGTCTGCGGCTCTTCTTCATCTTAAGGAATCTTTCGATCCTTTTTCTGTCAAAGAAACAAAAATGTTTGAAATTTTGCATAACACCTAATTCTAGGGTGTTCGGATTCAAAGGTTAATCTCCAATGGGAGGATATAATGACAAAGTTCATTAAGATGATATTGGAAAAGATTGTGCGGACCGACGTGGTCTCGAACAATGGCCCCGATGAAAAAATTCGTCCTGGCGAAGTGCCGGAATTCATTCTCGAGGACGACGAGTTAAAAAAAATCTACTCCGTTTTAATGCAGAGCACAAAGAATTTCAAAAAGGCGATATCGGATGCGAGCGGCGTCCTTCTTAATTGCCTCGAGCGTGGCGCCAATCCCGACAATGACAAGATTGTTGCCGAAACGGAGAAGGAGATATACAAGTTGGCAACGATCCACGCCTCACTCCATGCTTATTTCTGGGATTCGCTCAAGTATGAACATCCCCAGCTTCTCGGCAATGGTTGCGGCATCCGCGAAAACTGGCAGATTGTCTCAAATGTAGAGGACAAGGGTAAAAAAAGCGGGCGTGGTTCGCTCCTCATCGGGATCCCAAAGGATCTTGCAGAAAAGCTTATGGGCGAGTTATCGAATCTCTCTTCCGCAAAAAACCAACATTTCACTAATCTTAGTAAAGATTGTCTAAGTAAGCCCTTCTGCTCATCAGGGGGGCTTCGTTTTTTTAAGATTTATTATTCGCGTCCAAATTTTTTAAAAGCTCCTCCGCTTTTCCTGCCTCTTCTTCCGGAACAAGAATAATCTGCGGCACGGCATTAATGGTCGGCACTCCGTCAATTCTTCCGGCATAATTTGAAACATCCGCTTTAATAATTACCTTGCTGACTCCTTCGTTTTCCAAAAACCCTTTTACCGCAAATGCCTCAATTTCGTTTTTGCAAATTTTGATTTTTATTAATGCCATATAGTTTATTATATCCCGCGCCTCGCTTTTCGCTCCTCCATCATTTTTTTGATTCTCGCTCCAGCGAGCTTCGTCCAGCTTAAAACGCCGATGGCGGTTAA
>MFIO01000012.1:0-1385 GCA_001780775.1 Candidatus Giovannonibacteria bacterium RIFCSPLOWO2_12_FULL_43_11c
GATCGCCTGCAGCAATTTCAAAACATTTCGCTGTCACTGCAAGATGTCACCACGTTTCAACTTGACGAACGATACGACCTCGCATTCTCGTATGGTGGTGTGTGGTATTTTGTGATAGATGGCGACAATGAGCCGTTCATGGTAAGCCACTTAAGCGAAGAAGGGGACAACCGCCGTGGTCTCGAACAGCTTGCTAGCCATATCACCCCAGGCGGCAAACTCCTACTAGGTGTACAGGGACCACACCATGATTATGAACGACCGGTATCGAACGGCATGACCTATAAACAGAAAATCTTCCCCTCCAACCATGGTTTCACCAAGCATTACTACCTATTGGACGATAAGCAGGTCATGATGTCACAAGCCATTCACTACCGTACCTATGCTTTCCAAGAGGCACTTGGTCTTCTTAAGGAGCATGGCTTTCATTATCAACCGAATGGTGAGTATCATGGTCTTTTCCTAGAGTTTAACAAATCTGGAGATAAAAATAGTACATGAGCAGTTTATCCAAGCCTAATTTGTTTTTTGTAGGCGTTGGTAATATGGGCAATCCTATGGCCGCTAACCTGATCAGAGCAGGCTATCCAGTTGTGGTTTTCGACAAGATTATTGAGAAGACAGACAATTTGGTTGCTCTCGGTGCCAGCCGTGCCGACAGTCTCACCGAAGGTGCTATATATGCGGACGTGGTGTTCACTTCGCTTCCAGGACCTCAACAGGTCAGGGAAGTACTGCTGGGAGAGGATGGGATTATAACATCGCTTCGCACAGACACGACGATTATAGATACCTCGACCAATTCAGCGGACTTGGTGCGTGAGTTGGCCCATTTATGCAGCCAACGAGAGATCAACTTTCTCGAAGCCCCGGTGACTAATGGGATAGATGCCGCGGTACTTGGCAAGCTGTCAATCTTCGTCGGGGGATCGTCCGACTGCTTTGAGAAACACAAGCCAATATTCGAAGTCATTGGAGAAAAGATTTTCTATGTTGGTTCACCTGGCAATGGCGCGACTACTAAGTTGCTTACTAATTTGCTGTGGTTTGTAGGCGCCGCGACAATAGGTGAAAGTTTGATGCTTGGCGCGAAGGCTGGCATACCATTGCACACAGTATGGGAAGCGATTAAGTCCAGCGCCGGCAACAGCTGGGTGGCGGAGCATGACGTGTCTTCGATCTTTGCCGGCCATTATGATCCAAGCTTTTCGCTTTCGCTGTGCTGCAAAGATCTTAGGCTGGTAAATGAGCTTGCGCGCAGCCAGGGCTATGAACTCACTATGGGAAAATTTGTCCATGCACTATTCCAGCAAGCAATGGAAGCTTATGGCGAAACTGCTGCAGAACTACATATAGTGAAGCTGCTTGAAGAACGTGCAGGC
>MFIO01000012.1:1410-6544 GCA_001780775.1 Candidatus Giovannonibacteria bacterium RIFCSPLOWO2_12_FULL_43_11c
TTATTCTATTCAAAAATGATACCAAACAACCCAAATACCCGAAGATCTTCACTCATGGCTGAAGCACTACTGCATATGCCTCAAGGCGTAGCCGAGAACTATCGCTACTGGGGTGAGGAAAAGACTGTGTTTATAGACCATGCTAAAGGTTGTTATCTAACTGACGCCGATGGCAAAAAATATGTTGATTTTAGGTTAGGTTATGGCCCCATTATCTTAGGCTATAGTGACGAGCGTGTTGATGGAGCAGTAATCGAGCAGATCACTCAATGCGGTACCATGTCAGGATTTTCTACCGAACTGGACATTACCGTAGCAAAGCAAATCAAATATTTATGCCCTAATGTTGATAAGCTCCGTTTTGCTAACTCCGGCACTGAAGCAGTTATGGGAACAGTCCGTACTGCTAGAGCGTACACTGGCCGGGACAGGATCTCCATTGTAGAAGGAGGGTTTCATGGCCTCTACGATGAGATGATGTGGAAGTCGGACATCGAAAATTGGGATGCAAGAACACAAGTTAATCCTAAGGTCATTCCTTTTGGAAGCGGTATACCAGAGCGCACCAAAGATTTGGTGGACATAATAGGTCTTAATGACTTTGAAGCATTGGAGCAACTGTTCAAAACCAGACAGGATAGTCTGGCTTGCATCGTGCTAGAACCAATCATAGGTAATGCTGGCAGCATTTCCGCTAACCGTTCTTGGTTGCAGCGCTTGCGAGACTTATGCGATCAAAACGGCAGCTTACTTATTCTTGATGAAGTGAAAACCGGCTTTCGTGTGGCTAAAGGCGGAGCTCAGCAACTCTATGGTATACACGCTGATTTAACAACCTATGCCAAGGCTATGGGCAATGGTTATGCCGTAGCTGCATTTGGCGGCAAATCGTCAGTAATGGATGTAGTTGGCTCTCACCCAGGAGGCGTGGTGCATGGAGGAACATATACTGCAAATCTGGTGGCGATGAGTGCGACGCATGCCACCTTGAAAATCCTTACTGAAACAGATGCGTTGGCCACGGTTGATCGCGTAGGGATGCAGGTTCGTGAACTGCTTGGACGTGTATTTACAGCAGCTGGGATTGCCCACACCTTTGCCGGTCCTCCAGCCATGCTTGGTGTTCACTTCACCGAACAGGTGCCAGACACTTATCGCAAATGGCGCCAAACCAATCATTCACTATACAAAAAATTTGCCTGGAAGTTAATTGAGCATGGAGTCATGCTGGAACCTGATTCGCGTGAACCTTGGTTTATTTGTGAGGCTCATCAGAGCATAGATATGGGTTGGCTTGAAGAGATGGTTACACGTGCTATGACTGAAGCACTTTCAGAGTAAAACATGAATCATCCATCGTTGCATCAGAATCTAACCACCGTAACAGAATAATTGTCGAATGGAACATACTGAACATTCAATCCTTCTGGAATTATATCTCTTACATGAGATTCTCCTACTCTTCCAGATTCAAAAAATAAAGCTGGTTTCCAATTCTTTTTTTGAATTGAAGTAATAAGCTCGCGATAGGATTCAAGAACACCCTTAGGATGAAAGACTGCCTCCTGCGGCATGTGATGCAGTTCCAGAAGATCATCAGTGCCTAAGATATTAGTTTCATTCCCCCAAGGCATATCAGCTATAATATGAGTGGGAGCATCTATAGCTAAATCATCCACATAGAAGCTCTCAAAGAATGAGATGTCTACCTTATGTCTTCTGGCATTGGCTCGTGCAACTTCAAGTGCAGAAGGATTTATGTCACATCCATATACTTTGGAATTTGGTCTTTCTAATTTAGCGGTAATTGCAATGCTGCCACATCCCGTGCCAATATCTAAAACTGAAGATTGTGCGCCCAAGTCATCAAGTAATAATCTCACTAGGTTTTCTGTTTCAGGATTAGGAACATATACCCTTTTGTCAACATCAAATTTTCTGCCATAAAATGTAGCATACCCTCTTATATATGCCAACGGTTCTCTCAATAGCCTTCTTTGTGTAATTCTTCGAAAGAAAGATTCGTTCCCATTAGCAATATTTACAAGTTCATCTAATTCCTCACTTGGAATTCCTTTATTTTTGAAATATAAGATTAATTGTTCCATAAAAATTAAGGGCGACATAATCCTATATAAATGTTACCAGGATCCGATACTGACGAAATCAAACTACTTAGAGACCAAATTATCCCACTTATTGTTGTAGTTTGTGTAAAAGATATTCAGAAACAAAGCCGCGGTATTTTTCCTTAATTTCATGGGGAAGTTTAGACCAAGAGCCAAGTTTACCCCTGCAATCTTTGCTTCCGCATTTACATAGATTATTTTCCGGCGTCATTTCTTCACCATATTTATCGACGATCATTGCATAATCTATTGTGATCTCTTCTCCTCTTTTGATATTCTTGAAAGCTACCACCATGGTTCTTTGTTTTATGCCAGCATTTGGATCACAAGAATGGCAAAGATATCTTCCCGAATTATTAACTGGAACTGGATCTATAAATAAACTGAATGTAATTGGTATAGTGTATATTGTGCTTTTAGTCACAGTAGGTCCAGCTATCAGAACAATAAATTCACCTTTCTTGAACGATCTGTTAGCAAAGAGAGCTTTACCTTTATGTTTTGTTTGCTTTACATACACATTCGTGTTCAAATTTCTCATATGGGCGGGATGCAGGTAAAATTTAAAAAGATATGCCTGTCCAGATTCAAAGAAACATTAAATTGCATAAAAATGATTGAAGTAGAAAGTGTAAGAAAATGGCAGGAAAATGTGTTGATGGAGTTAGTTGGGAAATCTAAATGGAAATCTATTGTCGATAAAAAATATGCTCAAGTACCAGGGGCAGAAAATATCTCTCTCTTATTAGATAAGCCCGAGGTGGTAGAATTCCTTGCACAAAGCGCATATAAAACAATTTTTTCTTCACCAATTCCAGCACCCGCTAAAGAAACCACTATTGGTGGTTCTTGTTGCATTTATACCGGTGATTTAGAGTGCCTAAAAAATGGAGTCTTACCTTCTACAAAAGAAAGAGTAGAGTCTTTGGAAGAAATTTCTAACTGGCTTTATGAATATTACCCTAGGATGGATCAGATCCATGATGCATTTGGAATTACCTCCTCGAACAGGTTCTTATATATTGTGGAGGATTGTTTATTTGCTGATAGGATCTCTAAGTGGTTGGAGAAACCTTCCTGGAAACACGGCCTTACTGAACTCATCAAAACACACCACCAAGAGGTGACCCAAGGAGCGTTATGCAGATGGGTAAATCTGGTATCTCATAGAAAGCCACAAATAGACTTTATTTACTTAAGCGATGTAGAAGAAGATTTATGGAAATTAGTCAATGATTTTGGAAGTGAGCTGGGGGTAAAAGATTTAAGAAATAGGTTTGATCTTGCCCCCGTTCAGGTAGTTTATACTCATCTTTGGTTAAATTTTCTTCAAAAAGAGGGTTACGTAAAAGAACCAGCAATTTTTTGTTCTGAACCATACTTTCATTTTGACTTATCTAATACAGAAAGGTATTATAGTGGCAGCTATTTTAGGGATAACCCTTATGGGAAAATAGGGAAATGCCACTCATTTGGAGCTTCAGGTACATTTCCTGCTTGGTATCATCGTAAGAAAACAAGAGGTCTGCCTTGTACCCAAGTTGTAAATAAGCAACTTAAAACAGAACAGATAAGAAATAATAATGTACTGCCTTTAGATCAGAATAGGATTGTCTGGGATAGTATAAATTATCTTTTTTGGGATAACCATGCCAGAGGGACGTTATACGACATTCTGTCCATGTACGGACATCATAAAAGTAAAAATCAAGAGGATCAAAGGAGTACCAGAAATGAACTTAGGGAAAAAATAAGCCCATTATTAGACATTTTAGATGGTAAGTTAGTAGATGTATTTAGTTATATCTATGGCAAGAATAGGTATGTAGGGGTTAGTCCAATGCATCCAGCAAGTAGAGAGCTACTACTGCAGAGATTTTCCTGAAGAATGTAAATAAAATTTTATCAATAAAGTGGAGAAAGCAAACACACTAAGAACATATGCTCCACCGTATAAGATCAAGTAAAGTATTTCCAAGAAACCATGTATTTCTCGAGGGGTAATATAGACCCAAAGTATCCCTGCTAGTAGAAAGCAAACGTTAGAATAGAACAAATACACTAAATTTTTTTCAACCGGAGGAAGGCTCTTAAAAAATAATACTAGGGGATAAGAAGAAACGACCAGTACCGCACCGCCCAGGACATAGAAATATCCAAAAAATCCTTCTGTTCCTAGCACCAAGAGATATAATCCTGCCAACACTATTAATGCCATCCCCCCCATCAACCGCAGAGAAAATTTATGCTCTTGTCCATGTTCCCGATGAAGGGTTCTGTTAAGAGCTAAAAGAGAAATAAACATGATAATCATCCCAGTTACCCAGTATGCATCCTGCATCCCTGTAGTTGGGGTTCTATCAAATATTTTAAAAGTTAAGAACCAGGTTACTTCTCCCATTGCATAGAGAGAATACCCAAAGATAAGGAAAAAGAAAATGAAAAATTTAGTGTCAGAAAATAATTCCTTGATTTTATTTCCAAAGAGCGCATTCAGGAGAAGTATTCCTAACACGGGAGTCACTGAAGCCAACACTACTGTTAAAAGATACAGAACTTCCTGAATATCTAACAACATCTTAAGACTAACCAAAGAAGAGAACCTATATAAAGATTTCGTGGCAGGACGGCAGGATAATCGTGTGTAGTAAGTTCTGCTTTGGGAACCGACAAATGGTCGCAAATGAACAGTTACAAAAACCGGAATAGAAAGTTATTTATAATCTCTTTCTTATGTGTATAGTAAAAGAGGTTAAGATGGTTCTCCGAGAAGAAGACAAGCATTTTTTAGCATCACTATATATTGCCATAGGCATCATTTTTACCTGGAAAGGAATTTGGCTGGCACTTTACAAAATTCCTTTCATTGGCGATCTTCGATGTCCAGCTTTTATTGGCTTAGAAAATTGTGCTCCCTCAGTATTTCTGTTCTTAGGATTGACTATACTAATATTTTCCGGCCTAATCTTCAAAGAATTTGACCCCTTTGGTGGAATGCAAAAAGG
>MFIO01000012.1:6756-7521 GCA_001780775.1 Candidatus Giovannonibacteria bacterium RIFCSPLOWO2_12_FULL_43_11c
AGAGTTTTTGGAGAATGTAATATGGTGGATTTAGAAGACGCAAAAAGGTATTTTTGGTACATCTTCGGTATTTTAGGTACGCTATTCTTTTGGGCTGGGATGTGGGACGGGCTGGGAAGCCTTGGTTTCCTCAAGAACCCCTTCATCAGCATGGCCATAGGACTAATCCTGTTAAGCCTTTCCGGGGTCATCTTCAAAGATGCCAACCCCTTATGGGAAGTTGAAAAACCAGTCAAGGCAGAAGCAAAAAAAGTGCACCATCACCCACTAAAACATGAATTTCATTTCAAATATGAAGACCATCTAAAGAAAAAAGAATTGACCATCCATGCCGGAAAATTAAAGCGAGTCGAAAAAGAATTTTTGGTTTTCTTAGACAAAGGAAAAGAGGTTTTCGTTCCCCTGCATAGAGTTACCGAGATCCTCCATAAAGGGAAAACGCATTGGAAGGCCTAAAGATGCGATACCTTACTAAAGAAGGGATTACTCCCTTAATGATTGGATTTCTGCTGGTGTCTTTTGCGGTAGCGGTGGGAGTAGTCATCATGAATCTAGGGAGTGCAGAGGTAGAAGAGCAAGCTGAATGTGCTGCTGACATTGGGATGCAATTTTCCGTCATCGGTGGAACAGAAGAAGTTTGTTATGACTCAGCAAAAAAAATATTCTCTTTTTCAGTAGAGAATGGTGTGAATATCAATATTAATGGCCTGGTAGTCAACATCATCGGCACAAACAAAGCAGAAAGTTTTGAATTGAATGAAGCCA
>MFIO01000013.1:0-8569 GCA_001780775.1 Candidatus Giovannonibacteria bacterium RIFCSPLOWO2_12_FULL_43_11c
AGTGGAATTCGTGAATTTGGATATTTTGCCGAGCGGCCCCGAAGTACAAGCAGTAGGGGAATATAAAACCGCCACTGGCTTAAAAAAGGTTGCTGTTTCTATCGGTCCGGAATTTGGTAGCGTAGATGACGACTTTATCCGCGATGCCGCCAGGGTAGCAAAGAAATTTGCTGACTTGCTTGTTGTTGCTGCTACATCGTTTGAAGCCTCGGCTTTTTCGGAACCATCTCAAGTGAATGGTTTGCAAGTGATGAAAGTAAAAATAAACCCCGATTTGTCTATGGGCGATTTGTTGAAGAAGACCGGATCGGGTAATCTGTTCCTCGCATTTGGCGAGCCGGATGTTAAAGTTAAGACAACTAAAGACGTGGTTGTAGTAGAAATACTCGGAGTTGATATTTATGACCCCGTAAAAAGCGAAATACGATCTAGTGGATCCGGTGACCCCGAGCATGAAATCGCCGCGTGGTTTATAGATACTAATTACAGTGGGGACGCTTTCTTCGTCCATCATGCGTACTTTTTGGGCGCAGATAAACCATATGAAAAATTAAAGAAAGCGCTTAAAGCAGATATAAATGAAAATGCTTGGGAGGAACTTTACTCGACTGTCTCGCGACCATTCCCAAAACCAAAGACGGGCAAAATTGCCGTCAAAGTCATCAATCACTATGGGGATGAGGTAATGAAAGTGATTGAGATATAAACTCTATGGCCTCATCCCAGAGGAGATAAAAATTGTTGAAGTCAAAGCAAAATAACGGCTGTGTATAATTTTTTTACATTGCTATTGACAAGAAATCCTGCATCGCCCATATTGGCAATATGCTTGCTAAATTTATTCAAGAACAACGCAAAAAGCGCAATCTGACGCAAAAGTTTTTAGCGTCCGTGCTTAAAATTTCCCGCCCGACTTATATGCAAATTGAGAAGGGCGAGCGAGATTTAACCATTACCGAAGCAAAAAAATTGGCGGAGGTTTTTGATATGTCATTGGAAAACTTTCTTGCGGGCAAAGAAGATGCGAAGCCGATCATAAGGATTGAAGACAGGAAAGAGATGAGACGGAAAGATAAGGATCGAATTCGCATCAATATTCCGCAAGAAAAGGCAAATAAGTTTGAACAAGTGCTTTTGTATATTCTTGCAAAAATTGGCGGAAAGCCGAATATCGGGCAAACGGTACTATATAAACTCCTCTATTTTATTGATTTTGACTATTACGAAAAGTATGAGGAGCAGTTGATTGGTGCAAGATACATGAAAAATACCCATGGGCCGACCCCGGTTATGTTTGCTAAAATTATTGATCGTCTTGAAAAAGAGCGAAAAATCGAAAAGGTTAAAAGCAAGTTCTACAAATACGAACAAACCAAATATCTGGTCAACCCGGACATGTCTCTGGATTTGTCCACTCTATCGGTCCAAGAGTTCGCTCATATTGATTGGGAAATTGACCGACTGGGTGATTTAACTGCCACACAGATATCGGCTTTGTCCCATATTGATACTCCCTGGGTTGCGGCCGGAGACAGGAAGCCGCTGGAATACGAACATGTATTCTACCGTCCTGATGAAACTTCGGTGAGACAATATGAAGAACTGTAATCTCCTGCCCGAATTTGAAAAAAATTTTAAACAACTTTTCAAGAGGTACAGGACCTTAAAAGATGATTTTGAAAAGCTGAAAGAGATATTGTTGCGCTATCCGGCAGGCATTGGAAAAAATTTTACCGTTATCCACTCGGAAAGGACGTGTAAAATTATAAAAGCACGCATGGCTTGCCGTGCTCTTCGCGACAGGTCTTTGCGCGTAATTTACGCATACGCGGAAGAAGATAAACAGTTTTACTTTATCGAATTGTATTTCAAGGGCGAGCAAGCAAATGAAAACAGGACTCTTATCAATGATTTTTTGCGCCAGTTTAAATAATCTAAAAGATTCATTAAAAAAATTAAAGGACATCGTTGATTGGTTTGATAAGCAAGAAGAAGTCGACGTGGAAATGGGTCTTGAAAAAGTAAAAGAAGGCGCAGGCATTATAAAAGAAAGTAAGAAACAGCTCAAATGATCTTTGTTTTGATTTCAGTCCCAGCAAATGGAAGGTTCTTCTTGGATGATGTTTTCGAGGTAGGCGAGGGCTTCTTTTTCTCCGCCCAACTGATCAATCAATTTATTTTTGAGCGCCATCGTGCCGAGCATACTTGACCCGTCCGCAAGCGGACGGATGGTATCAACTGGCAAATGGCGATTTTTAGCAACCGATTCAACGAAACTTTCGTAGATCAGGGCGAGGTCCCGCAAAATGAGTTCTTTCTCTTCACCGGAAAGTTGCTTATTTGGATCACCGGCGTCTTTAAATTTCCCAACGTTTAACTGCTGATACGTTAAGCCATCCTTTTTATTTTTCTCCACATTTTCGACGTAGGACGACGTTACTCCGATGCTCCCAACATCTGAATTTCTCGAAGCTATAATCCAATCGGCGCCCGTTGAGGATAGGTATGCCGCGGACAGCCCGCCTGCGCGGATGAGAGCGACCGTGGGCTTGGAAGAATCAAGAAGGGCTCGCATAACCTCCTCGGCTGCAACTGGGTAGCCCCCGTAGGAATCCACTTCGAGTAGTACAGCTTTGATATTCTCATTTTTATCAGCTTCCCTTATACGAGAGACTATATCTTCCGAAGACGCGGCATCGTAAATTTGTTCCCCCGACTCGCTGTAGTAATCCGGAGGGATGTAGGTCATAAGGTCGCCGCGTAAGGATATGCCCGCAATATTGCAGTCCCTGGCATAAAGAGCAAGTTCATCTTCTACCATAAATACAAAATACGCTCCGGTTATTATTACCGAGGCGAAAACAAGAAAAATTGTCCATTTTATACTCACATCCTAATTATGCTTTAAAATACGCCTTTGCCAAAGCAGATTACGGACATACGAAAGAGAAGAGGATCTATTAAATTTGGTACAAAATAAAAATGACAGATAGGCGGGGTTTGACCCCGATAGGTCACTCGATACTGCTAATTAAAATAATTTTTCAGCATTTTCTTTATTGTCCTGAAGCCCCAGCCGCTTTTGAGATATTCTTCTCTGGATTTCGCATCTTTGATATTTAAAAAAGATTCATAGAAAATAAGTTTATATGGGCGAAATGGCTTTGTCGAAATATTGCGGCCATTGTTGTGTTCATTAAATCTCTTTTTTAAATCGGAAGTATATCCGATGTATAAACTTTTATCTTTTTGACTTTGCAGTACGTATACGTAGTACATATGTTTACGGCAAAACGTAATAATTTCTTTCAGAAATTAAACGTTCCAGCAACGTGTAAATTGCTTGCAATTTATTACGTTGCGGGCGCGATGGGATTTGAACCCACGATCTTCCCCGTGACAGGGGGACGTGTTAACCGGACTACACCACGCGCCCTTTTTTATATAGTGGGGCTTACTTGCCCCGCACCAAATTTTTAGAAAGTGGCTGGGGTGGGGATTGAACCCACGACCTGAGGCTTATGAGTCCTCTGCTCTGCCAACTGAGCTACCCAGCCATAATTTGGTGCGGGGTGAAAGTCCCTCGTTCTAACCGTTGAACTACGCTGGCAACTATAACATAATAGCATACCAAAAATCTAAACTTTCGCAAGCAAATTTATTCTAGAAAAAGTAAAGTGTACATCACGAGAACACCCACGCAAATCCCGATTAATTCCTTAAAAACCGTTCCAAATTTTTTCCCACTTTGTTTATGCAGTTCCGGGACGAGATCGGATGACGCGATATAAATGAAAGTCCCTGCCGCGAATGGGATTACCCCGTCTAAAATATATTTTGGGAAAGATCCTAGGCTGATAACCAAAATAGCTCCTCCAAATGCGGTTAGGGCGGAAAGGAAATTAAACCATAGCGCCTGCCGGACTCTATATCCCGAATGGATAAGCACTCCAAAATCCCCGATCTCTTGGGGGATTTCGTGAAGGAGGACAGCAAGCGTAGTCGCTAACCCAACCTCTTTGCTTATAAAATAGCTCGCGCCGATAACAACTCCGTCGATGAAATTATGTAGCCAGTCGGAAATTAATATCAGCCGCCCGAGATATTTAGGATCTTCCCTATCGCTTTTATGGGATACATCGTCATGGTGGTGGTGCCATCTAAGAACTTTTTCGAGCATAAAGAAAACAAGTATTCCAAAAATAATTAGAAACGATATTGTCTCTGGATTTTGGATTTTTTCGTATGCCTCGGGAATAAGATGAAAGAAAGCATCGCCCAAAAGAGCGCCAGTTGCTACGGCAACAAGCATAAAAACTATCCGAGCTAAGCGATCTTCATGAAAAGATAGAGTAAGCGCGCCAACGAATGAAATTAAGCTCACGACTCCCACACTTCCCAAAATATACAGAATATTACCCATACTTTTATTTTAGCTTTTTTTAGTCATAAGGAAAGGCCCGGCTTCGTAACAGATGCTGGGCCTTAGTAATTTCGCGGCAGTAATTTTGGTTGAAGACATTTACCACTTGTGGATTAGCCAAGCAATGCCTGCAATCAATAGTACTGTCCATTTCACAATTTTTCCAAGGTACAGGTAATGGTACAGTTTCTTCAGTTTTTCCACGGTTCCTCCTTCTAAACCAGTTTTTCTTAATTTTATTTTATTTTTGTCAAGCCTGCCTGCCGGCAGGCAGGCTGTGGATAATTTTTTTACCTCAATTCCGCTCCGAATTGTTTCGCGGTTTCTCCGTAAACTTTTTTTTGTATCGCGTCCACTTCTTCGTTGGTCAACGTCCTATCATTCGAACGATAAATAATTCTATATGTATAACTGACTTTATCCGCGCCGAATTTTTCTTTATTTTCATATTTATCGATTAGTTTAACCTCTTCGACAATATCTCCTCCGAGATCGCGGATTAAATCAAAATAATTATTAGGAATGAAAGAATTCGGGACGACAAAAGATATATCTCGCGTGATTGGCGGAAATTTGCTCACTTCTTTGAATTTATTGCCGAGTTTCAGCTGTTTTTTCACACGCTCATCGGCGGACCATAAAAGGCGGATATCAGGTAGTTCCATCGAAATAATCGCCAAGCGTTCAAGCCCGAAGCCGAATGCCCAACCGTTGTAACCTTCGAGACCCATTTTTTTGAGCACACTTTTCTTTGGCATGCCACCACCCATAATTTCCACCCAATTATTACCAACTTTTACTTCTATTTGAAGCGATGGGTCGGTGTACGGAAAGATGTCGTCTAAGAAACGATATTTAGTATCTTTTCCAAAGAGAGTTTCTACAATTTCATGGAGCACTTCTTTGAGCTTTTCAACTGGCATCACTCCTTTGATGTCAGGCTGTAAATAAAGACCGCCGAATTGATGGAATATATTCATATGTTTTCGGTCAATTTCGTCTTTACGAAATACTTTACCATAACAAATTACTCCAAGAGTTTCTTTCTTCTCTATCTTTTCTTTGGTTGCTGGGTGTTTTAGATAGTAATACCACATTACCGTGTCGTGAGTGCGTAGGATGTTTTTCTCATCTGCATAATATGTATCCGACTTACTCCTTACTGGATGATCCGGGGCGAAATCAAAGAGGTCAAAACTAACATCGACTGGAACAATTTCGGGTATTTCTATTACATCAAAGTCTTTAAGATTCTTTATTTTTAGAGCACTTTCGACAAGCACATAAAGGGGGCTCTCGGGAGTGCGCGATAAATCTGGCATATTCAAAAAACGCACCATCCTCTTCGATTCGGGATCTTGCTTTGCGGCCAGAGATTTTAGAAGCTCCTTTTCTTCAGGAGATTCAATTTTGATTTGCATGTATTAAAATTAGCAAAAATTAGTTATGTCTGCCAGCATAATAGAAAAACGCGCGGATAAACTTGTTGCAGATTATTTGCGCGTTTTCATTCGTCGGGAGTAGCATACATCAGTATTTCTTTTTTCTCTTTTTTCGAAGCTTCGTTATGGTAGCTACGATCCCATTTGGTTTAACGTTAGCCATAAGCGCCTCCTTCTCTCTATTATACCTTGATAGACCCACTCATGTCAATAGAAACAAAATAGCTTTTCTACTCTTATTTTGTTATAATTAGTTTATAAAAACAAGGAACATTTTTGCATTAAATGCCTAAAAAATCAGCCAAAAAAGAAGTCGCTCCGAACGGGGGGAATGGGGGGTCTTATACTGCCAAAGATATTTATGTTTTGGAGGGTCTTGAGCCTGTCCGGAAGCGCCCGGGAATGTATATCGGCTCGACTGGGGTAGACGGCCTGCACCATTTAATTTGGGAAGTTGTTGATAATTCACTCGATGAGGCGATGGCCGGTTACGCAAAGAACATTTCAGTCTCTCTTTTGCCGGGGAACAAGGTTCGGGTTGTAGACGACGGCAGAGGAATCCCGGTCGATATTCATAAACAGACGAAAGTATCCGCGCTTGAGACGGTTATGACGACGCTTCACGCCGGAGGGAAATTCGGAGGAGATTCGTATAAGGTGTCCGGGGGGCTTCATGGTGTTGGGGTTTCGGTTGTAAACGCGCTTTCGAAATCTTTGAACGCGCAAGTGTGCCGAGACGGCGCCCGGTGGGAGCAGGATTATACGCGCGGAAAACCGGACGGGAAAACGAAAAAAATTGGAGCGTGCAAGGGATCCGGAACAGCTATAATATTCGAACCGGATGCCGAGATTTTTAAGGAAATCAAATTCAGCTGGGATACCATTTTGGAACATTTGCGCCAACAGGCGTATCTTACTGCCGGGGTCAAAATCCAGATCAGGGACGAGCGTGAAAAAGAAAAACATTTGAATAATTCCTATGCTTTCTGTTTCGAATCCGGGATAAGGTCTTACGTAAATTTTTTGAACCGCAGGCAAAAGGTAAAAAATGAGACAATTTTTTATACGTCAAAAGAGGTGGGGGGAATTGAAGTCGAAGTTGCATTGCAATATGTGGACGACCTAACCGCGCGCGAGCTTGCTTTCGCGAATAATATTTATAATCAGGAAGGAGGTTCGCATCTGACGGGATTTCGGACAGCTTTGACGCGCGTCCTGAACGATTACGCGAGAAAAAACGGCTATCTCAAAGACAAAGACAGCCTGACTGGGGAGGATGTCCGCGAGGGGTTGACTTCCGTCATTGCTGTAAAAATACAAAATAGCGTATTGCAGTTTGAGGGGCAGACAAAATCTAAATTAGGAAATCCGGAAGCGAGGGGGGCGGTGGAATCGGTTTTTGGAGAGGCATTCTCGTCGTTTCTCGAGGAAAATCCGTCTGAGGCGCGAGCAATTTTAGAGAAAGTTATTTTAGCGCTTGAAGCGAGAAAAGCAGCGAAAGCCGCGAAAGACACCGTTTTAAGGAAAGGAATTTTGGACGGGCTGACCTTGCCTGGAAAATTAGCGGATTGCCAGTCGAGAAAAGCGGAAGAAACTGAAATATTTATCGTTGAGGGAGATTCGGCCGGAGGATCCGCGAAAATGGCTCGAGACAGGAAATTTCAGGCGATCTTGCCGCTTCGCGGTAAAATTTTGAATGTGGAGCGGGCGCGCTTGGATAAAATGCTCTCTTCGAAAGAGATTAAGGCGTTGATTATCGCGCTTGGCGCTGCTATCGCGGAGGAGCTTGATATTTCAAAATTACGCTACCATAAAATAATCATCATGACGGACGCGGATGTTGATGGCGCGCATATTCGAACGCTTTTGCTAACGCTTTTTTACAGATACTATTTGCCACTTATTGAACACGGCTACTTATATATAGCCCAGCCGCCATTGTATAGAATTCAGAAAGGGAAAGATGTTAGGTATGCTTACTCGGATAGCGAAAAGGATAAAGTTCTAAAGGAGATTAAAGAAGGAGCTTCAATTCAAAGATACAAAGGACTCGGAGAGATGAACGCGTCCCAGCTTTGGGAGACGACTATGGATCCTGCGGTCCGAGTCTTGAGGCAAGTCCATATCGGAGACGCATCAGAATCGTCAAAGACTTTTGAAACTTTAATGGGCGACGAAGTCGCCCCGAGGAAGTTATTTATACAGACACATGCCCGTGCTGTCCAAAATTTAGATGTGTAACCTCAAGTTGATTTTTGGCGTCATATATCCTAGAATAGTCCTTGGATAGGGTACCAGGGTCCCAAACAGAAAGGAGGAATAATGAAGATTCATGGGATCAAAATTGAATACGACCCGATAGGGCACCCGTTCCTGAAGTATGCGGTTAAGCTGGATGTAGGAGCGAAGTCCTTCGTGGATATGCTAGAAAGTCCTGGCAGTATCGCTCTACGCGGCGCTCTTTCTCTCCTTTTCGTCTGGCTCACTTATTGGCTCAGGCCTTGGAGACCTGAAAAGACATGAAATTGGAGGCGACAGAAAATGGTTGGAGCAAAGAAGAAGGATGGAAAGAGGCGCAAAAATAGTGAAAGCGAGGTTAGTGCCGAAATACAGTTTATCGGCGGCTCGATGATTGTCCGGCCGTTGATGATTTCGCTGAGCGAGGAACAGTTTCACGGAATTCGCAGAGATGCAATAGTTATGG
>MFIO01000013.1:8585-10422 GCA_001780775.1 Candidatus Giovannonibacteria bacterium RIFCSPLOWO2_12_FULL_43_11c
AGTTAGGGGGATCAAAGATTGCCGAGTCGTAAAAACTTTCCATGGCTTGGCTTTTTCGATACCGATAGCAACCGCAACGGCAGCGAATACCGAAATACTGACTTCTCTTTTCGGCGTCCGACTCCGACCTCAACTAGCCACAGCAAAGTAAAAGAGTGCCTACGGGTCAGCAAGAAGGGGCCAGCCTGCTTTCAGACTGGCCCCTTGTTTTTTTATTTGGTATTGGTATTATTAAAAGATAAGCCCCTCGGGGCTTTTAAAAAGCCCAAAAAACGCAAAAAAATGAACTTTTTCGAAAAATTTACTAATTATTTAAAGGAAACACGGCAGGAATTACGGCACGTCAATTGGCCGACCCGACAGAATACAATCCGCTTCACTCTTTTAGTTGTCGGAACATCTGCAATTCTCGCGGCATATGTCGGGCTTTTGGACGTGTTGTTTCAGTATTTACTAAATAATTTTGTATTCTGATGGCTAAGCAGACTGGAGAATTTGGCAGAAATTGGTACGCGGTGCATACGTATTCCGGGTATGAAGACGCGGTCGCGAGAAATTTGCGCCAAAGGATTGAATCATTAGGAATGGAAGATAAAATTTTTAATGTGCTTGTGCCGACGGAAAAAAAGATAAAAATTAAAAGCGGGAAAAGAAGAAGCGTGGAGGAAAAAGTATATCCGGGCTATGTTTTGGTTGAGATGATCGTGACGGATGATTCTTGGTATGTCGTTCGAAATACGCCCCGGGTGACGGGCTTTGTCGGTTCCGGGACAACACCAACCCCGCTTTCCCGCGAGGAGATAGACGTCCTTTTTAAGAGAATGGGCGATGTCGAGCCGAAATTCAAAGTAGATGTTTCAGTTGGAGATTTAGTTCGCATTACGGACGGGCCTTTTAAAGAATTTGAGGGGAAGGTAAACGAAGTGGACGAAGATCGAGGGAAAATAAAGGTTTTGGTTTCGATGTTCGGAAGAGAAACTCCAGTCGAGCTTGATTTTTTACAAGTGAAAAAGCTATAAACTAATCATGGCAAAGGCAGTTAAAACAATTCTCAAACTTCAGCTTCCCGCAGGGAAAGCGACGGCAGCGCCACCGGTCGGGACAGCGTTGGGTCCGCACGGCATAAATATTGGGGAGTTTGTGAAGAAGTTTAATGAGCAAACGGCAGACAAGGGAGATTCAATTATTCCAGCGGAGATAACGATATATCAAGATAGAACTTTCACTTTTGTTCTAAAAACTCCGCCAGCCTCGGATCTCCTGCGAAAGGCGGCTGGCATCGAGAAAGGTTCAGGAAATCCGCTTAAAGAGAAAGTTGGCAAGATTAAGAAAGCCCAAGTTAAAGAAATTGCCGAAAAAAAGATGGAAGATCTGAACGCGAAAGATCTCGCGGGTGCGATGAAAATTGTTGAGGGCACTGCCCGTTCAATGGGAATCGAGGTAGAATAATAAAACTATGTCTAAGAAGTTAGGGGCCGTCCCATGTCAGTTAATACTTGAGATGATTAAAAACGGCTCTATTAAAAGTGCTTTGGAATCGAGTGTACGCCCTGCTTCACTTGATTTGCGCATCTCCGAAGAATTTTATAGGGTGGACGGAGTTTTTTTGCCGAAGCCAGGAGAAAAAGTTAGGGATATACTTTCTGGAATGGGTGCTTCTCCACATAGTTTGGATTATCCTCTGGAAAGAGGAGTCACTTATCTCGCCAAGCTGGAAGAATCGCTTGAACTTAGAGAAGATATTTACGGTTATTCAAATCCAAAATCGTCTACAGGCAGAAACGATATACACGCGCGAGTAATTGCTGACGGAATTTCACGGTATGACACAGTGGCG
>MFIO01000014.1:0-5759 GCA_001780775.1 Candidatus Giovannonibacteria bacterium RIFCSPLOWO2_12_FULL_43_11c
TTTTGAATTCATGATTGAGAAGTCTATGGAGTTTATGATTCTGTCTCCGTTTAGGTCGCCTGGGAGAGAGCCGGTTCCAACAGTCGTCCCAGAAAGAGTCAGCGATCCCCAGAGATTGGGTTGAGCGTAGCTTCCTGTTCCAATAACATTCATCCAGTCGAATTGTTTGATCACTCCCCCATCTCTGTCGTTGTTTGCAAGCAGAAGACCGAGGATTTTGTTTGCGGACGGGATTGTTGAGATTGTTGACCATGGGATTTTGATTTCCATGGTGTAGCCTCCTGTTTTGGTAAGAGTTCTTGAGGTAATGGTTGAGGGAGAGACAATGTTATTGATATTGGCGAATAGAGCAAAATCATTGGCGTCCATTGTGGTGGATTTGTTGTTTTGAGTGTCGAGATAAATTTCTGCTCCATCATCTTGCCAGAGCCCCCCGTTGACAGCTTCAAGCTGTGAGTCGGTGACGTCATAGGCAAAGTAGAGATTCGTGTTATCCCAGAGAGTTGAGGCTTTGACTGTGTTGTTGCTACCGGAGAATGTCACTGAATTAGCCAAAGACCAGACTGAATCTGAAAGAGAGCCGTCTATTGTTATGGGAGTTAGAGTGTTTTTGGCTGTAATTGAGCCAGAGGTGGTTTGAATGGGAGTAGGTGTTGGCGTTGGCGTGGGAGTTGGGGTTGGAGAAGGCGTTGGCGTAGGTGTTGGTGTAGGAGTCGGAGTTGGAGTTGGAGTTGGCGTGGGGGTGGTTCCCCCAGTTCTGCATTCCGCGGGAATCGCTCCGAATATTTGTTCCATTTGCTGGGTGACGGAATTTCCCGCTCCGCCGAACATTGCGTCCGCGTTCCTGCCGGAAGCAATCACGGCCGCTCTGATTCTTGCATCCATTGGCCATGGCCAGAGAGGTGTGTTGGTTAGAGTTCCATTTACGTATTGCTTGCAGACTCTCGCACCTTGTGTGCCGGCGCCGTTCCAGATGTTGGGAGCCGCGCCGACCGAGCTAACGAAGGAGTTGTTTGATTGAGTCCAATCGCCAGAGATTGATGGCGATGCTGATGAAATCGTAGTGACGTTCGTCAAGTACGCGTATGTGCGGCCGCCCTGATAGTTATCACCAATAAACGGTGCGACACCGGTGTGAGATCCTGGCTGGATATACATCACTAGGTTTTTGAAATCTAAACAGTCCTGATCGTACCATCCGTGAGCTGCGGCATAGGCATTTAGGGTATCCGCGTTATCTGATGCCTTAATGTACCCAATCGAACCGTAATTTCTATGATTAATGCAATGAGTGCCCCCGTCATTGATCTGATCGCCGGAGAAAAGTCCGTAATCCTCTACCGGGCTAGTGGAAGTTTTGTCCCAATTCCCTATGAGATTTTCATAGAGAGCGTTGCGGGAATTATACATATTTGAAATGACCATCTTTGGCCCGCCAGGCGATGACCATGTATTTGCAGAAAATTGGCCCCAAAAGCGCCTGACTGTAACTGAACCGTTAGCGCCGTTGTTATACACCTCAAAGATTTTTCTTGCATTGCCGAACCCAGCAATGTCCTCAAAAACATTGTTGTAGTTGTTGCTGCCGCCAAGCTGATAAATTACTGAATTAAGGTTGACACCCGCGTCCCAGCCCACAATTCGACGGAATGTATTGTTGTTTGCATTTGAGTAAACTTCCACGACCGCGCTTGTGCCGTTATAAGCATTGACGCCTTCGACAACCCACCAGGAATTATTGTTAAATCTAAGCGGGATGGAAGAATTTTGCCCATTAATCCACACTCCGCCATCATTGAGTGCACTAATAGTGATCGGATTTCCTGATGATCCACTCAAGCCAGACGGCGGGGTAATCATCGAGCTGCCTCCGGTGTAAGTTCCATCCAACAAACAAAGAGTGCTCCCAGGTCCTGCCACCGGCCAGAAGTTGGCAATCTGGAACGGCGAGGATTGCGAAAGGCCATTGCCTCCTCCGGAAGGCGAGGCGTAGTGGGTGCAGGATGCGGTTGCGGCCAAACCTTTTTCAAACTCCCCCGACCTATTCGCGACAAACAAAACTCCGGCGGCGATGCCAGCGACAAGGCCGATCGCAAGCCAGGCATGCCAGGAGCGCACGCGGGTTTTGCCGACAACGATGAAATCTTTCTTTAGAGCTTCCAATGCTTTTTCAACGCGATGGTTTGTGTTTGGCATGGTGTTTATTTATTAATAATTTACTTATTACGGAACCAGCGAATACGTTTGATAATTATCGAATTCCGTCCATACTCTTCCCTTGCCCCAGACTTCCGTTCCGATATATACTCCCTGCAACTTTATATCTTTCCAGGAGGCCGGCGGATCGCTCCATACATAATTTTGATAAAGTCGCGTCCATGGAATATCAAAATCTTGAAATGCGCCACCTGGAGACAAAGAGGGCGAATTATAATCGATTGCAGATGAAAGTTTGGGCCCGTTAAAATAGATGGAATCAACATTTTTATAACTAGTCCGCCTATCAAAAATATTATCTGGGTCGCAAATTCCTTTGCATAAATCAAAATTGTCAGTATTCCAAAGATTTACTTCAACGAAATGCGTCCTCCCGTTCCAAGTCGCTACCGCGCCTATCATCACTCTATTTTTAGCAAGTCCATTGGACGGATCGCTTAACTGATCCTGCGCCATTAGCTTCAGGCGAAAAGACGAGTGAACATCCTGATCTAAAGTTGGGAAAGCGATCTTATTTACATCCCACGAATCAGTAAAGCCAAAAAATGTATATTTATCGCGGTATAAATCAAAGCTGACCTTATCAACAACCCAGCCAATTTGATAAGTGCCGTCGCCCTTATCATTAAAGGCAAATTTAGCGACTTTTCCGTCGGGTAAAAAACTATTTAGAGCGCCTCCTTCAAAATTTACATCTTCGTTTGTAGTTCCGAAAACCCATCGGTTAATAGGTTGCGTACCGGAGCAATCCTGACCGGCTTGCGGAGTTATATATGTCGAGTAACACTCTTTTTTGACCAATGGATCCCATGTAAAAACTTTTTTCTTTGACGAAAGCGGCATGACTGCGGTTTTGGGCGACATGGCCGAAGATGCCTGCGCCTCATTAAAAATAAAAATTATCTCTTTTTCGGAAAGCGCGCGGTCATAAATCCTTATATCGTCGATTAATCCTTTAAAAAATCTGTCGGATTCGGCCTGCCCGCCGATTTGTACCGGAAAATCATTATCCCTTAAACTTGAACCGACTTCAACTTCGTTCACTAAGACCCCGTTTAAAAACATCCACATTCTTCCCAGGGTTTTATCATACGCAACCGTAACAAAATACCAGTTATTTTGATCTATCGCATGGCTGACTAATTTTAACGATCCGTCCGGTTTATACAAACTAAATGCCACGGCACCGCAATCAACGGTCAAACCATTAATCCAGCCTAATCGTCCGATGATATATCCGTTCTTCCCGCACCCCTGCTGGTTAAACCAGGCAGTTATTGTAAAACTTTTAGCTTGTCCGCCGCCGCGCAATATATAACGAAGCTTGGAGCCGCTATTATTGCTGTTGTTTATGTCTATCCTATCGCTAGTGCCGTTAAATTGAAAAGCATTTCCTATTTTCCCAGAAACTATTGCGGAATTACCGACTATTGTGCCTATATTTTCTTGTAATGAATCAGATAACTTTTTATTCAGATTGCTTTCGAATTTCCACTCGCTTACCAAACTGGCGTCAATTTTGAAACTTAACGGCGAACCCGCAACCAATGGATTATATCCTCCATTCAAATCAATGGCATAAACATAGAGTTGATGAGTTTTAGCATCACGATAAACATTCGGAATTGTAAAATTAAAACCATGATTTCCTGAATATCCTGTCGCGGAATTGACGTCTAAGCGAGGTTTATCAGCCACGGCGCTGCCGATAAACGCGCCGCCTTGATCAACGGGTTTGTCCAAGTAAAAATGAACGCTGACGGACAAAGGCTGCGAATCAATATCCAAAGCCCAGCCGGAAGCGACTCCGCCGCTGGAAATGCCTTCAAAATTACCGACAGGAATGCGATTATTTATGGAAAAAGTTTTCGGAGAACCGCCGAGTAGCGGATTTGACCCGCCCACTGGATCAATTGCATAAACATAGAGTTGATGAGTTTTGGCGTCTCGATAAACATTCGGAATTGTAAAACTGAATCTGTGATTTCCAGAGTAGCCGATAGAATTTACATCCGAGCTTGGCATATTCGCAGAAACGCTTCCAGCAAATTCTCCTCCTTGCCCGACAGGAGCATCTATATAAAAATGAACGTCAATTGATTGATTAACAACATCCTGATCCAGCGTCCAGCCATAAGCCAACCCTGTCGCAGTAATATTTTCAAAGGCGCCAATGGGCGCGAGCGAAGCCGCCATCCCAGCCCCAAATTCCCCAGAACGGTTCGCAACGAATAAAATCCCTGCGGAAATTCCAACCGCGATGCCAATCGCTAGCCACGCATGCCAAGAACGGACTCTGGTTTTGCCGACGACAACGAATTCGCGCTCAAGCGACTTTAAAGTATTTTGGACTAATTTGCCGTTGGAATTTTTCATAATTTTTTATTTAGTAATTGTAATGGTTTTAATACGTCGAACCGACTGACTACGCCAATGACTTTTTTATCTTTATCAATTACTGGGATGGGATTTACTCTATGGTGCTCTCGAAATGTTTTAATCATCTCTTCAAACGAAGCTTCCGGCGCGAGCGTCAGCGGATCATTATTCATCACGTCCTTTACTTTTAGCGCGGATACTTCCTTAACTTCTTTTTGAAATTCTGCACTGTCTTGCTTTAAAACTTTCAAATTTTCTAAAATCTTCTGAAAAGTCGGCAGATGGATAGAAGAGCTTTTTTCAATCAAATTGTATTCCGTTAAAATTCCGACGAGCTTATTTTCTTTATCCACTACCGGCACGCCGTCAAAATTATGCTCCATAATAATTTGGGCAGCTTTTAATAGGGGTGTGTCAGGTTGCACGCTTACTACTTCTTTCACCATTACATCTTTAACAAAAATGTCAGTCATACGAATACTGGCGAAGAAATTATGCCAACTAGCAAAATTGAAAAGATGGACATTGAAGCAAGTTCCAAAGAAATAAATCCGCCTTTTCTGCTTGCTGATTTCTTTCTTCTGTCCCTGCGACCTATTGTTGCAAGTTCCGGAAAGCTAAACTTATCCCAGATTACGCCGAGAAATAGCATGGCCGAGACAAAGCCGAGCGCAAAAAGCGAAAACGCGGGTGCGGCCGCTATTGTGTTTGCCATGCTGTCAAATGCAAGCGACGAGATATTGCCCATCGAGATTGCGGCTTGAGCCACGACCATTTTTGCCGGGATTACGAGAGCGATTATAAAAGTCACAAACGAAAACGCGACTACAGTTTGCGTGTCAGCATATCCTCCCCCCTTTTTACTTTTCCTCATTTTTGTTTTTCTCATATTATTTATAATTTGTTAAAAATAAAAAAACCGGCATCCCGTCTTGGCGGGATTACCGATTCAATTCTCTTAATCTAAGTATATGTTTTCTTAAATTAAATTACTTGTGGATAAAGACACAAATAGTCCAACTGGCACAGCCATTAATTTTCGTTAAGCCGAAACCTTGATAAGGTATACTATCTACCCTTACGATTCAATACTTTTTTTACAGCTATTTTTATAGAATTGACCCCCATGCCAAAAGCTTCTACAAGTTCATTCGGATTGCCTG
>MFIO01000014.1:5883-53682 GCA_001780775.1 Candidatus Giovannonibacteria bacterium RIFCSPLOWO2_12_FULL_43_11c
CCCTGCGTCTTTCGCAACTTCCAAAATCAATTTCTCGTCCAAAGGTTTTACGGTATGGCAGTTTAGAACGACGACTCCAACTCCCTCTTTTTCAAGATCCTCGGCCGCGAGAATCGCATTATGAATAAGGGGACCACATGCGATTATCGCAACATCTGGTTTTTTATTTTTAGATTCAAAAAATATTTCAGCTTTTCCGATTTTAAACGGAGTCTCTGGAGTAGTACAGATGGGGGTTTTCTCTCTGGTGAATCTTAAATAGACAGGTCCATCAAATTCGGCGGCGGCAAGCGTCGCTTTTTTCGCTTCCTCGGTATCACACGGCGCGATCACTGTCATATTCGGAATCACGCGCATGATTGCGATGTCCTCAATCGCTTGGTGCGTCGCGCCGTCCGGACCGACGGAAACTCCGGCGTGCGATCCTGCGATTTTCACTGGAACGTTGTTATAACAAATTGTTGTTCGGATCTGTTCCCAATTTCGTCCTGGAGAAAACATCGCGTAGCTTGAAATAAATGGGATCTTTCCGTAGTTCGCAAGGCCGGCGGCAATTGCCGCCATATTCTGCTCGGCTACGCCCATTTGAATAAATCTTTGCGGAAATTTCTTGGCAAAGAGATGCATTTGTGTTGATTCCGTCAGATCAGCGCAAAGCGCGACAACTTTTTCGTTCTTCTCCCCCGCTTCAAGCAATCCCTCGCCATATCCCTTCCGCGTCGGCGCCTGCTCAACAGTTTTTGGATCTAATATATTATTCGCTAGTTTTAAGTTTGGATTTATGGGCATGTCATTTCAAAAATTTTATCGTTGAAACAATCTCATTAAAAGTATTGATAATTTCTTTGCCAGACTTCAATGGTGTTCCATTCTCATTGGTTACCAAAGTTACTATAGATATATAAAAATCTTCGCTTAGTGCTTTCAAAAAATAAGCCGTGAGTTGTTGCTGTTTATCCAATTGCAGTTGCCCAGTACGAATTTCTCTGACATATTTTAGGCCGAATTTATTTTCTAATTCCTTACATTCAACTACATGTGTTCCGATGGGGCACCCACTGTATGGTTCTGCGCCTACTCCCCAATAAGAATAATAAATATCAATTCCAACTTCTAGGTTATTAGGATCAGTCAAAGCATAAATTGTTTCCACTTGCCTTTCTTTTTTTTCGAGCATCCAGGTTTCGGGGTATTTCACCTCAAACCCGTATTTTTCGTTGCGGTAGGTTTTCCAATTAATATCGGCAATATCGAAGTTCGACTTCGATAGATCGGGGCAATCCGCAAATTCGCAATTTGGGCCGATTCGGCCTACGGCCGAGCCATCGGGGCAGAGTTTGGCCTCTTGAGTACAGGCGATTTGTTGGGGCACGCTTGCAAAATAATATCTATATGCAAATGCGGAAAATCCCGCAAACGCCAAAAGCCCAATCCAGAAAAATATGGTCGCGTGGTGATGAGTGAATTTCATTTCGGTTCTTCGGAAGAATTCTTTTTTATATTCGTAACAATCCTTAAAAGAAGAAAAGCTAATATTGCTACGACTACCCCAAGAATCGTCTGGAGAAGATACGGGGAACGCTCGGAAAGCGGAGGCGGAGGTGGCACTTTTTCAACAAACGCTGGATTTTTTCCAACAGTCGCCACTTTGACTTGGTTCAAACCATTCAAATCAACATACTTTGAAATACTTTCGATATCATATTGCGGTCTTTTGGCATCTTTATTCCCGAGATAAAGGTAATATTCTTTCGAAGGATTGAAGTTGAATAGAATTCTTCGGACAAGTCCTGTTATTTTTGCGCCGGAAATTTCTATCGGCCTATCATCGCGGTTTAAGATAGAAATCTTCAGATAGCGCTTATTGGATTCGGGATAAGAAAATTCCAAATTGGATCCGATAAATTTTAGAGTATTTACTGAAAAAATATACGCATAACCGATTGCCCTCCAACTAATTTTATCATCACTTTCATAAATCTGGACAGCCCTGCTAAAATTGTCGCTTGTTGTTTCGATCGCAACCTTGCCATGCGGTATCCCGTTCGCGCTTAAGTCCAATATAACGTCCGTTGCCTTATCTGTTGAATTCTGAAGTATTTCAACGGCTGGCAAATAGGAAATATCGCGAGCAGAAACCGAAACTTGCGTTGAAACAATCCCACCTGAAATCTTAAGTGGAGTTTCTCCTTGGTTCAATATAGTCACGCGCAAGTATCTGAAGGTTCCTTCAGGATAATAGACAGTCGTATCGCGAACTGATACCGGCTTAATATCACGAACAGTGTAATCGAAAATCTGTCCGCGTGGATTCAAAGTTCTCCATACGGATTGGTCATTTGATCCTTCAATTTCGACAATTCTTCTGAAGTTTTCAGAGCCAGTCTGGATTGTAACAGAATTATGGAATTCTCCCTTCGCACCTACATCCAAAATAAAAGAGGACGACTGATCGCTCGAAGACAAATTAAACATCCTCGAAGCAATATTGCGAATCGAACTCTGTTCTTTTTCGATTGCAACCATATATGAAACTTCCCCATCTTGATTTATAATACGCAGATCAGAAAGATCAGATTTTAGGTACGAAAATATCGACGATGGCAATTCAAGAGTTACAAATCCTGAAACGGAACCTCCTAGAATTCGCGCTCTATATTCCCAATCCGCAGTGGAAAAATCAGCGAAAGCGGGCTCAACCAAAAACAACATTAATAAAAGCGATGAGCCTATAAAACTTTTCTTGATCATATAGTTAATTTTTGAGATGCTCCTTCAAGTCGGGATCTAAACTTAAAATATAGATAGGAAGCTAAGAGTAAAATAACGCCCAGCACCATGAAGGACATTATTCGAAGCGGAGGCGAGAGAACAGTCAAATCGACTAAGAATACCTTGCCAATCGTAATGCCAAATAATATAAGAGCCGTCCAACGCAGATAAGCGCTTCTCTTCATTATTCCTAAAGTTATCAGAAGTATCGCATATAAAGTCCAAAAAACTGATATTGTCGCGTTTTTCCGGTTTGTTACCGATTTATGCTGTTCGGTCAACTGATTTTGATATACGTTATAGGAATCGTTGTAATAATTCCCTGGCACGAAAGATTGCTCCTGTTTAGATCTCATATCATTATTTAGGCTGTAAAGTTTTGCTTCGAAAAAATACGAAATCTCCGAAGTGATCGCTATAAGGATCAGCAAATTTAAAACGGTTGCGAGAAAAAATTGCGTTCCTTTTTCAAATTGAGTGAATTTTTCTCTATTTTGAATAGCAATATAAGCCATAAGGCTCGAACCTAAAATAATCATCAGGTAGGTAAAGAATCGCTTATTAAAGAAAATTATAAATGAATTTAGTTGTAGGTTAAGGCTGTCATACGCAAAAAGGCGAATCAGGGAAATAATTAAGACGCCGAGTGAAAAAATCCGCATGCCCTCGTTCCTGAGGTATGCTCCCAGCGCAAATAAGAGCGCGGCTTCTATTGCCCATGCAATGGTAATTGCATTTTGCTTAAGCTCGAGAGGAATCGCGATCGTCAGAAAGACAACAGCGATTGCGCCCAAGAACAATGTTAATTTCTTATCTTCCGATCTCAAATTAGATGCAATGTAGGCAAGCAAAATATAGAATGCTCCCAATATAACCGCTATAAAGCCGAGCGACAATTCATATTTCGCCTGCAGAAGAAAATAGAGCCATCCAAAATACCAAGCCGGATTGATTGTTAATATGAATAAATCGTTCGAATCGGCGAGTTTCTTGTTGGCTATATTGGCGATAACCCCAGCCAAAGCATAAATGACATAAAATGCCGAAAGAACGAAAATCGCAAAAAAGAGCTTTTCCGTTTTATAATAGGATCCATACCATGAGATGAAGTTTAGGATGGTCAGCACAAATCCCAGCTGGATTAACGCATGCCATTTCTTGAAAAACGCGACGGCAAGCACCGTAAGATTTAATATAGCGAGATACATGAAAAATCCGAAATCATTGGAAACGCCGGTTGAAAGCAGAAAAGGAGTTAGAAAACCGCCGAAAATCGATATCGCCGAAATTGGTATCGCGTCTACCCAAACCGCTAGAACAACTCCGAATAGCGTGATTAGAGACATAAATCCAAAAGCCGTTCCCTGTCCGATGAAATCGTAATACCAAAAAGCGCCGTAAGTTGAAAGGTATAAAAGCCCGAGGCCCCCGCCGGACAAAATGAAAGAATATTTTACAAGACGCGGCCTCAAATATTCCCCGAGGAATATCAGTAAAACCCCTCCTACAACTCCCATCGCAACTCTGCCTGCAGGGCCAATTAAACCATTCTCAAAAGCATATTTGAGAAAGAAGCTTGTACCGAAAAGAATGGCGACAACACCAACAATTCCCAAAATCCATCGTCCGATGTAACTTTCCACATCCCCTTTGGGAATCTGAGGCGACGACGAAGGTATATATTTTTCTGGCTGGGGAGGCTTTTCTTGCCCAGGCATTACATCCTGCCTAATATTTAGGACACGCTCAATAGCAGAAAGTCGATTTTCCAGATCTCCAAGTCTCTTATCGTCCATTGATGTATTATGAAATGAATCAAATTAATAAGCAAATCTAAAAACTACCGACCGATTTTTCCGGGCAAGCTTATTTGAGAAACTGGTGATGCGGGCATTTGCACCGAAACAGTAGCCATTTTACTGGTGCTCACTTGTGATTTTGCCGCCGAGCGTTCTCAATTCGTTCAAGAATTTCACCGCCTGTTCTTTATTTGGCGGGATTCCGTGCCACCTGTAATCAAACTCTATTTCTTTAATGCCCTTCCCAGGAATCGTGTGCGCGATAATCATGGTCGGCTTTTCGTAAATCGCTTTCGCCTCTTCAACCGCGTTAACGATTTCCTCGAAATTATGCCCGTCGATTTCCAAAACGTGCCAGTTAAACGCCTCATATTTCGCACGAAGAGATTCAAGCGGCATTATATCTTCCGTCATCCCGTCGATCTGAATATTATTCCTGTCGATAATTCCGGTTAAATTCGAAAGTTTATTTTTCCCCGCGAACATTGCGGATTCCCAAATAATCCCGCAATCCTGTTCTCCATCGCCCATAAAACAATACGTGCGAAATTTTTTATTATCCATTCTCGCGCCATATGCTATTCCAACCGCTTGCCCAAACCCAGATCCGAGCGGACCAGAAGTTATTTCAATCCCCGGAAGCGCTCCCCTATGGGGATGCCCCTGCAAACGCGTCCCAAATTTTCGGAGAGTTTTCAGCTCCTCTATTGGAAAATACCCTGCGTGCGCGAGCGTTGCGTATTGCACAGGGCAAATGTGCCCATTCGAAAGTACCAAGCGATCCCGCTCTTCCAATAAGGGATTTCTCGGGTCGTGATTTAAAATATGAAAATAAAAAGCCGTAAAAATGTCGGCCATTCCCAACGGCCCCGCCGTATGCCCAGATCCAGCCTCAACGAGCATCTCAATAATCGACTCGCGAATATCATTCGCCTTTTTTTCTAAAAATTTGATTTTATCGTCGTGGAGATGCGACATAGCTCAATTATAATCACTTTCTCCTTTTTTAATAAATATATCAACTACATCTATCTCTGCTTTTCCTAAAATAAAAAGAATTCGCCATCTACCGACGCGGATTCTATATCCAGCGGTATGGCCTTCTAATTTTTTCGTATTCGTGGGAAATGCTCCTTTTTGCAAAATATTGATAGCTATTCTTATTCTCTTTTGGTCTTTTTTGCTAGCAGATTCAAAGCCCTTAATGGCTCTGGGCCTAAAGAAAATCTCTGCCATAAAAATTACAAACTTGAAAATTTAATCCTCTTTTTGTTCTTGGGATCTCGTAGTGCCTCTTTTAATCTTGCGGAATCCTCTGCGTCTTCCATTACCATCTCTAATCTCTGATATGTCTTCCAATCCAAAATGACATAGCGCGGGTTACCGCGTTCTTTTATTACAGCCGGCTTGCCGCTCTTTATTGCTTTTGAAATAGTAGCTAAAGTCATAATTCTATATTAAACGTTTTTAATCGAGAATTCAAACTGGAATTTTCTTTTACTTACCCGCCTGAATACGCTAACTTTTGACAGGTCGTCGTGGTAATGTAGCATATTTACTTTTCCAATAAGATCTCCCTGAAATGCCGCCTGCAATTGCCAAGATATAGGGCATAAAAAAACCCACCAAAAAAGGTAAGCCAGGGCCTTTAGAAATTGGGGATTGTGTAAAGTAATAAATAATTACGAGTCCCGCAAAATAACCAATGATACATCCAGAAACAATATAAGGCCAAGACCAAGGTTTTTCGTTATTAGACATTTTTTAAATTATTTATCGCTTCTTCTATATTTTTTGACCCGAAAATATAATTCGCGGAAACAAGGATGTTGGCACCGGCTTCAACGCACTTCTTTCCAGTTTCAAGATTAATTCCACCGTCTGCTTCAATTATAGCTTTTGGATGGGATTCGCGGATGTGCTTAATTTTATCCAAAATCTCTGTCTTAAATGCCTGTCCTGCGTGCCCAGGATAAACCGCAAGCGTTTGCACTAAATCCGCTTTCGCGCAAAAAGACTCCAATTTCCTCCAATCTGTCTCGGGACGTATTGCCACGCCGACTTCTTTTTTTTCTTCTTTGATTTTATTTAAAACAAATTCCGGGTCGTGCGCCGCCTCGGCATGGAAAATAATCCTATCCACTTTCGGTAAAACCCAATCTTGCCACCGTGTGTCCATATCAGCAATCATCAAATGCACTTCGATCAAAAGCGGCGTTTCGAGCGTTGATAAATCCGATGCATTATGCCAAAGCGTATTGAGAGTAAATGTTCCGTCCGCAATATCCAAATGCACCCATTTTGAAAAAGGCTCAACAAGCTTGATTTTACTTTTTACCTCTTCAAAACTCTCGGCGTTAATCGCTGGAATGACTTCAATCATTTTTTCTTTGAAATCACAGCTTTTATGAATTCTCTAAAAAGCGGATGGGGATTTAGCGGGCGAGATTTAAATTCCGGATGAAATTGCGTGCCAAGAAAAAATGGATGGTCTTTCAATTCTATAATTTCAACCAGCCCCGATTCCGTATTGATTCCGGATGTCACAAGTCCCTTTGATTCTAAAATACTTCGAAGCGCTTCGTTGAATTCGTAACGATGTCGATGCCGTTCATAAACTGTTCTTACTCCGTAAGCACGGCGCGCGATAGTTTTATCCTTGAGGCGGCAGGCATACGCTCCCAACCTCATCGTCCCCCCCATTTTCCCGGAAAAAACCTTCTCCTTCTGCTCCGCCATCAAATCAATCACGGGATATTTGGTCCTCGCGTTAACTTCCGTGGTATTCGCCCCCTTCATGCCCGCGACATTTCTCGCAAATTCTATCACCGCCAACTGCATCCCGTAGCAAAGGCCGAGGTACGGCTTTTTATTTTTTCTGGCGAAAGTTATTGCTTTTATTTTTCCTTCAATACCTCTTGATCCAAATCCTCCCGGGACTATTATTCCATCCAATTTTCCAAGCTCTTCTTTCATCCTCTCTGGATTTTTTTCATATGCTTCCGCGTCCAACCAAAAGATTTTTGGAATTCTCCCAAATTGCCACGAAGCATGTTTGATTGCCTCGATAACGGAAATGTACGAATCAGAGAGAGTAAATTTACCTGTTCCGAAATATTTTCCAACAATCCCAATGTTAACTTCCTTTTTTGAAAAAAGAGCTTTCCTGACCATTCTCGCCCATTCTTTCATATCGCGCTTCCCTTCTTTCATGTCGAATTTTTTCAAAATTTTAGCGCCGAGTTTTTCTTTTTCTAAATTAAGGGGCACCTGGTAAATATTTTCTATATCAGGAGCGGAGATAACATCCTCCGGATGCACGTTGCAAAACACGGAAAGTTTTTTCTTCCGCGGTTCGTCCAGGGGAACTTCGGCTCGGGCGATTATGAAGTCCGGCTGGATCCCCACGGAATTTAACGCGCGGACAGCGTGCTGCGTCGGTTTCGTTTTCATCTCTCCGATCTTTGTCGGTATCGGGAAATAGCTTATCAGCATGAATAAAACATCCTTCGGGGATTTCAGGTGCATCATCCGAGCCGCTTCTAAAAATAAAATGTTTTCGTATTCCCCCGCGGTCCCTCCGATCTCAACTAAAACAAAATCGGCCTTTGATTTCCTGGCCGCTAATTTTAGTCTCCTTATAACTTCTTCTGGGACATGCGGAACGATTTGAACGCAATCCCCGTTATATTTCAAAGCCCTCTCTTTCTCTATAACAGAAAGATAAACCGAACCGGAAGTCATGTAATTCTCCGAGAAAATGTTTTCGTCCAAAAATCTTTCGTAGTTTCCGATATCCTGGTCGGTTTCCATTCCGTCTTCAGTCACAAAAACTTCGCCGTGTTCGATTGGATTCATCGTGCCGGCGTCAACGTTAAGATACGGATCGATTTTTACGCAAGTTGTTTTATATCCCTTAGACTTTAAAATCCTCGCCGTTGAAGCCGATGCAATCCCTTTGCCGATGCCGGACATCACTCCGCCAATTACAAAAATAAACCTTGGGCTGGGCATAAAATATTTGACCTATTTTAGGATACCACCTACAGGTCTAGCTTTTCAATACGCCTTTGATGCCGTCCCCCGCCAAAAGGTGTGGACAAGAAAATTTCAACCGCTTTTTTGGCCTCCTCCTCGGAAATTAGCCGTGCACCTAACGATAAAACGTTGGAATCATTATCTTGCCGGGCCAGTTTAACCGTCTCGAGCCCGCTATCCGGCGAACCGCCGTAGTACACCTCCGCACGGACGTGTTTGAAGCGATTCGCCTCAATCGCCTCCCCCTGCCCCGAGCCGCCGATGACAATACCTCTAGAATTTTCCGGATCTTTGGAAACGGCTTCCGCCACGAGTTTAATAAAATCCGGATAATCGTCTTCGGGATCAAGTTTAAAGGCACCTTTATCCTCAACTTCGTGCCCTTTTTCTTTGAGATAAGCTATGAGTTTACTTTTCAACTCAAACCCCGCGTGATCCGATCCAATATAGATTTTCATAAACTATTTATACGCTCCACCACGCCAATCAATAACGTCGATGAAAATTGATGAGTTGTCAAAATTAAATTTTGCGATGATCCTAATCTCACCTTTTCTGATGCGATGGAATTCGTCCCATTTTTCCTTCATCTTTTTGATATCTATATTCACTTTCTCGCCTTGAAACTTTTTTATCGAAAGACTTAATAGTTCAAGAATGTCATCTTTTGGAATTCTATTTTGTTTTAAAAATTTCTCCGATCGCGCTGAAAAATCTATCCGCCACATTACAGTTCTACTTGATAGCTTCGCGAGGCTTTGCGTGAAGGCCATTTGTAGAGCTTGACGATATTTTTCTGTTCCGCTTCTGATACATAAGGGATTAAAAACGCGCCCAACTTTATCATCTGAGCATCCATAGCCTCTTTTACGCCTTCTTTAATCAAAAGTTTTATTTTTTTATCGTCTAATTTTAACGCCATATTTAGTTTATATCACAGCTTATAAAAGTTTTCAACTCAAACCCCGCGTGATCAGAACCAATATAGATTTTCATATCTGATTTACAAAAAAGGCCACAATATAATTTGCAAGATAATGTTAGATAAAGTTTTTTCAGGTTCAGAAAAGGCAGATACCAATCCTAATATTATATACAAAACCGCAAGAACAATTAAGCCGCCGAGAAAAATCTTCTTTTTTGTCGCAATGAATAATACAAATGATATAAAAAATAAAACTGGAACAATGTAACCAATTCCAAAAATCAGATAAGCAAAGCTATCAAAGAAAGAAGAAATTGGAGATACTTGAGTTAGCATAAAGTCATTTCAAATTCTGGCAAACCCTCCTCACATGCTCAACTAAAGTCGCTGTGTACCCGGCTTCGTTGTCGTACCAGGAGAAAACTTTTACGAGATCGCCCTGCAAAACTTGAGTTAAAGTCAAATCAATAATCGCGCCGTAGGGTTCACCAATAATATCAGAGGAAACAATCGGGTCTTCGGTGACCTTTAAACTTTTTGACCAACGCGGATCGCTTGCGGCTTTTTTGAAAACATTATTTATTTCTTCAACTGTCGTTTTCTTTTCGGTGATGACTGTCATTATAGAGAGCGAGCCGGTAAGCGTCGGCACTCTAACTGACTCCGCCTGAAATTTTCCTTCAAGCTCCGGAATGGATTGAATCACTGCTTCCATAGCACTGGTAGTTGATGGCACAATATTTGCGGCGGCGGCTCTCCCTCGCCTCGGGTCTTTTTCATCCGGCCCGTCAACCAATTTTTGGGTTGCCGTATATCCATGAACAGTCGTCATCGCCGCTTTTTTTACGCCGAAATTTTCTAAAATAATTTTCATTGCAGGCGACACTGAATTCGTCGTGCAAGAAGCATTACAAGTTAACGGATTCTTATTTTTTGCAAAAATATCGTCATTAACTCCGATAAGCGCAGTAATCACGTCCCCTTTTGCTGGAGCCGTGATAACTACTCGCTTTGCGCCAGCATCCAAATGAGCTTTTGCTTTATCTGCAGTTGTAAAAAATCCAGTCGATTCAATAACAATATCAACGCCCAATTTCTTCCACGGGAGTTTCGCTGGGTCTCTTTCCGCCAAAAATTGGACTCCTTTCGGCTCTTTCAAATAACGGCCGTAAACAGAATCATATTTCAACAAATACATCAGTGTTTTTTCATCCGCCAAATCGTTTACGGCGACGATATCAAATTCCGACAATCCCCACGCCGCGCGAAAAAATGACCTCCCAATCCTCCCGAATCCGTTTATCACTATTTTTGTCATAAGTTAATTATAACATTATTCTACTCTGCCGCTGGCGATGTCTTAGCTCTTTTCAAAAGATAATTATATGCCGCCAAAGCTGCTTTGACCGCGTCCCCAGCAGAAATATTATTTTGCTTATACGGGTCGTCTGTTATGTCTCCGGCGGCGAAAACACCGGGATGCGAAGTCGCGGAATGTTTCGAATCGATAAGAACTTGTCCGTATTTATCCAAATCGATTAAATTCTTCACCATCTCCGAATTTGGCACCGATCCTATCTCGACAAAAATACCCTCAACTTCCAAAACTTTCTCCTCGCCGGTCTTGGTATTTAGGTATTTTATCCCCGAAACAAACTTATCTCCCAAAACTTCCACCGTTTTTGCGTTAAATATCATTTCTTTCAACTTGGGATTTTTCTTCACTTCCTCCTGTGTCACTGGATCCCCTTTTAAGCTGTCCGCGTATTCCATGATATAAATCTCGCTCGCGTAAGGAAAAAGATCGATCACCGCCTCAAGTCCGGCGTTCCCTCCGCCGACAACCGCAACTTTTTTTCCGGAAAACAAAGGAGCATCACAAGTCGAACAATATGCAACTCCTTTGCCCTCGAACTTCTCTTCTCCGGGAATATTTAATTTTCTTCTCCTTGCTCCCGCGGTCAAAATTATGCTTTTCCCCTCATATTTATTTCCTTTATCCGTCGTAACTTCGAAATCGCAAATTCGTGATTCAGAATCGCATTTAATACTTTTTATTTCCGTGACTCGCTCCGGTATTTTAATATCGACCATATCCGAAAACGCCCGGACATGCGCTTCGAATTTTTTAGCAAGGTCAAAACCAGATATGTGCGGCTCGCCTATCCAGTTTTGTATATCATCCGAAACGATTGATTGCCCGCCGAAAGATTCGGTAATTAAAATAGTTTTTAATCTCTTTCTTGCGACATAAACTGCCGCCGCGCACCCCGCTGGCCCGCCTCCGATAATAATTATGTCGTAAAGCATACCTCCGACAACTATTTTTTCAATTCTTCTTCAATAATTTTCTGAAAAATAGAAAATGACGCGGCTCCAACGGAATTGCCATTAGTATCAGTAACTGGTTTGCTGTTGATAAATGATGCGGGCGTGCCATTTACTCCCGCGATGTTTCCATCATCCGTAGATTTTTTTACAGCTTCCGTATATTTTCCAGAATCGAGACATGAATTAAATTTAGATTGGTCAAGCCCAAGATCTCCCGCGAATTTTTTCAAGTTCGCTCCTGAAAACGCACCCTTGTTCTCCCCCTTTTGATTTACGAAAAGCTTGTCATGATACTCCCAGAATTTTCCCTGCTCCCCCGCGCAACGCGCGGCCTCCGCCGACATATGCGACTCTCCGCGCTCTATCCCGTTAATCGTGTCCAGAAACGCGAAATCGCGCCAGACGAAAGCAACTTTACCTTGCTCGACATATTGCGAAACGATCTGCGGTTCGATTGTTTTATAAAAAACTCCGCAATATGGGCACTGAAAATCCCCATATTCGATATATAAGACTTTCGCCTTTGGATCTCCCAAAACAAAATCCCCTTCTCTAATCTTAAGAATATCGGCTACGGCGGGATTAGTATTCGCGATATTATCTTTGCCTCGAGGCGCCTGAACGCCGGAGTTGCCAAGCGTATACATGACGGCAAACGCGATTAAAAGCCCGGCAACTATGATGCTCGCCGGAATTAGCATTTTATTTTTATCTTCAGTAGTTTTAGTTTCGTTTTCCATATTGGTGAGTATAGCACCAATCTAGAAAGAAGTGAAAACATTGCTTATTATGTATGATTTTGTTTTGGCAAGTTTTTCGTAAATCGGCCGCATGACTTCTTTGAAGCCGGAATCCCTTATTGAAATATTGAGAGTAATAACGAGCAGTCTCGGGCTCAAGTTAGACGTTTCTCCATGAATAGTGACTGTATATAGTCCGGAAGGCGTGTTGGGTGGAACGGTAATAGAGAAAGAGGAACCAGTGCTATATTCCTCCTCGGAGAGTATCGTATCGGAAAAATTTCCAACCGCGCCCGCAATCGCTGGATTAATATTTTCGAGGCTTAGCGTCACATCCTTATCAAAACACTCGCACGGAGGCAATGGAACAACGGTAATTTGAACCGTATTAGAGGTAACGGCCCCAGAACCGGAAATCGTCAAAAATAGAGAATCCGAATTTAGGGAATATAAATTAAAGTCTGGCGGTAATGTGCATTGCGATTCGTCGAATTTACAAGTAGAAGCATCGTAACTTAATGATCCTCCTGTAAATCCGCGCGAAGAGCAAGTTGCCCCTCCCAAGCATTGGCTGGAAGGATTTCCTATTTCAGCCGCCGAAAGAGCGCGGTCGTAGATGCGAACATCGTCGAAGGAGCCTTCGAATTGATAACCGCCTTCAAGAAATCTCCCCAGCATTGAATGTGTGCATGTGTTATCTAGATTCCCGGATACGTCCCTGATTGCGTCTTGATTTCCATCAAGATAGAGAATCATCTGTGTTGAAGTCTTAACGCCAACAACATGATGCCATGTTCCTGCACTTACTGCAGTTGTTCCGTCAAGATCGGCAAATCCCAGACGAAAAGAGTAGGTTCCATTAGCCAGTAAATCAATATAGTAACAAGGGAATCTGCTGGCAGTATGCTTCTGCGCGCCAATCACATCCGCCTTTGCCCACATAGAAATAGTAATTTCATCGCCTGATATATCGAGATTCGAACCGGTTCCAAAATCAACATAATCATCCTCCCCGTCAAAATGCAAAGCGCCACCAATCTTACCTGTAGTCCATGCTGGATCATAAGTGAGTACCCCCGTATTTCCGTTACCGGAAGAATCACTTGCCGTTGTTCCAGAGTCATCAAGCTTCCACCAGGCGACGGGATTTGTCGGTCCGGCATCACAATCTTCTCCTGCATCAATAACTCCATTGCCGCACAGCCCCTGTTGTTGACCGCTCACAAAATTAATATCAAAAGCAATAGACGCACCGTTGGGCAACAATTGAGGAATTGGCGGCGTCACGGAATCATATGTCGCGCCCGCAGGACCGCCACTCAAATAATTTAATGCGTAAGTTTCATCTGCTACAACATCTTCATAAGTAAAAGGTACGGAAGAATTACTGATGTCTCCTGATGGACCGGACAAAGTATAAGTTACGGCATTGCTTCCGCTTGCCGGCCACGGCTGGCCATTTAAAGTGGCCGTAACATAAATGCTGGTCGCAATACCACTATAAAGTTCACTAACCTCTCCGGCCGAAAGCACACGGTTGTAGATGCGGACATCATCGATGGACCCCTTGAATAAATTGGCACCATTCGAGGCGCTTCCTATGGTTGTCCCCTGTATGCCAGATGAACCATAGCCACCTGCGCTGGAAATCGGATGGATTGTGCCATCAATATAAACCAAAAAATTTGAGTTTGTCGTGGCGCCTTGGCCATTGTATGTAACTGTAATATGGTGCCAGGCATCAGTCAGCGTCGCCAGGTCATCATCTGTTTTAATTGTTGTCCAATCGCTCGCCGAGCCCATTGAAAAACCGAGATAACTAGAGTCGGCAGAGAATAAGAAATGAAGTCCGGAGTTGGTATTTGTGCGTAAAAGAATTAAATCAGGGTAATTGCCTAATGCGGATGAATCCAGATAATACCATGCGCTCATAGTGAAAGGGCTTCCGGTATTGGCATATGCCGTTGTGCCAGCGACATCTACTCCATCATCCACCCCGTCAAAACTCAACGCATTTGATCCGATTTTGCCAGCAACAAAACTTGGACCGCCGATAAGTGTTCCATTATTTATACCAGCGGAGTCATTGGCATTTCCATCAAACTTCCACCAGCCAACGAGGCCGGCTGTCACATCCGCGTGAGCCGGGCGGATAAATCCGCTCATTAAAAACAATGAAACAATGGCGAATTTTAGAAAGTTTTTCATTTATTTAAATTCACATAGCTTATAACAATATCTGACCCCGCCGCTATTTTTACGGAAGAACGGATGGTTATATTTATTTGCTCGGACGCTTTTTTAAAATATAAAAATGAAATAGAATCGCCATTATTAGAAGAATTAACGACATCCCAGCCGTTATCTTTAGCCCATTTAGTATAAAAATCGAAATTCGCTTCCGGACTTTTTGACGAAATAAATTCTACTGTAGCTTGCTTCGCTGGAGAATTAGGATAGGTCGCCGAATAAGATCCTGTGATTGCGGTTTTTGAGTTTAGAGTTAAATTTTTTGGAAAACCTCCGGCTACTTCTTTGGGAGGCGCTTGAGTTATATTCGGGACAACAATATTCTTAGCCGGGCTTTGGGGTTCTTCCGAAGCAGCTTTCTTCCTTTGCAAAAAAACTGCTGGATCAACAAAATAAAAAATAACAATTACAAAAATTAATACTCCAGCAATGCCGATAATCCGAAGATATTCTTTCTTTATAAATTTAATATCCTGCTTTAAAAAAGACTTTAACCCCTTTCCTTTCCTTTTGACTTTGGAGTAATCTTCTGCGAGAAAATGTCTCACAGTGATGCGTTCGAAGTTTGGATAAATGGCGAAACAAAATTCGCGAACGCTTCAAGGATCGGCCTAAGTGTCTCCCTGAAGCCGGGGTCTTTCAGGGCGACGTTAAGTGTGACATCCACGCTATTGTTGCGAACAGGGTCATCGCTACGTCCATGAATTGTAATGGTGTACGAGGGTGGAGATGGGGTGGTATTGGATGGAATCGTTATACTAAATAAAGTCCCTGCTGAATATTCCGACTGAACAAGATTCATATCCGAAAAATTAAAAGTCGCACCGGTAATTGTGGGGGAAATTTCCACATCGCTTGCTGAAAACGTTATGTTATCAGAAAAACCTCCCCAAATAGTACTCACATATATTCTGCTACTAGATGTAACGGGACTTGAACCTTTTATGGTCGCGAAGATGGAAGGAGGATTTGCAGAGAGAGAATAATCGGGAGGCTGTGGAGGTAAAGGCGCCGTATAATGCCACCATAAGTCAGAATACCCGCCAGCAGGCACATCAACGGTTACGGAATTCCCGGGCGTCGGTGCATTATTATGACAAGTAGTGACGTTGTAACATAGCGTATAGCCCACGCTCCACCCGGCCGGCACGCCTACAGAGACCACATGAGAACCTGCGGAAACATTAGAAAACATATAAGGATTTACATTTGTTTGCCTATCAACAACAGATCCGACAAAGTCAATACTTGGATCAAAATTGGTTACATCGCCAATATTGTTTCCGCGTTTATTAATTACAAAATCGATATTGTCATTGGGAGAAACTGGCGTATTAATATCATAACTAATCCCTGTAGTATTTCCATTCTCAATAGTTCCTTGCCATAAGATTGCGTTATTTTTTTTAATGAATATAATAACGCCATCCCCAGTAGGAAAGCCGTCGCTCGCATTTCCAGTTATATGTATTGTGCCGACGCCAGGAGCAACCCATCTCCTCACCACATCCAAGGCTCTTTCAGGATGCCCTTTAGAGGACCAGAGCCGGTTCCAGTTATAACGTGGTGGGGGAAATACTTCTAATCCGCGCCAACTATTAGACATATCATAGCCAGTTGGATCGCCCACTAAATCATAAACCATCTGATTGCCGTTTGATTCAAGATAGTACCAATTTCTTTGACCCTGTGTAGAAGAAAAATCAGTGGAAGCCTTGTAAAGAGTATTGACGTTGTTATAAAGCGTTACAGTTTCATTAGCCGGAGGCACGGCTGTTTGATTATTGCCAGGCATTAACACTTTGTATCCTTGGATGGTTCCGGTGGTAGGAAGGCAATTCGGAGTGGTAAATGTGCCTGAACTAATTACATGGCCTTCATATATTCCAGCGACCGGGTCGACATTATAGAAAAAATGTTGACCAGTTACAGGGGAATTTGCTGTGCGGTACCTAACAAAATATTCATACGCAGTATTGGATTTCGCCGAAGGAGTCGGTGGACCAGGGTTTGTTGCGTCCCAAATGTAAGAACCGCTACACGGCAGATTTTCATCCACACTGCGAGAAGTTAAAGGATCGCCCATTATATTTACCCGAATCCAAACAGATTCACATGCAAGATCCAATGGGTTGCCGCCATCAGACCACGAAAAGGAAACTGAAGGCGCGTTACCAGCGCATGTGGACATTGCGCTTGAGGATCCGCATGCTGGAGCAATAAAACCTTCGCCGACTTTTTCTATAAATTTTGAATCCAAAGCCGCCTCACCAGATTTTCCGAGAGAAAAAAATAAAATTCCCGAAGCCGCGACGGCGCCAAGGACCAGAATTAGGCCAAAAACATGCCTAGGAAAGCTTTTCCCCATGTCTTTATTATACTACTTCTATAAAAATTCTTTACAGCGCTTTATCAACAGAGCTCCTTTTCAAATTTTCCTCAATCGCCCGCTTAAAATCCGAAAAGCCTTTTTCCGATTCAGCCGGATTATTGCCGGGATAGGCCCTTGACCATTCTTCTAGGGTAATGGTTTCTGCGAGCTCCCGCGCTTTCCTAAACGACGCCTCTGCTGTTTTGTATTTTCTCAAATTAAGTTCTGCGACCCCGAGTGAATTCCAAAGCCATGAATTTTCTTCCGATTTATAGACATCTTGAAATGCGATCTCAAGGGCGTCTTCCGCCTCTTGATATTTGCCTTGCTTCAACAAAACCCACGCCAGATCGTTGTGGCCAGCCCATTCCTTCGGAGCCCAGCTGACAAAATTTCGAAAATCCTTCTCCGCGCTATTAAAGTTTCCGTTATAAGAATTTATAAGCGCGCGGATATAAAGCGCGCGGAGATTTTCGGGATTCGCGTCTAATTCCTTATTTATCTCGGATAAGGCCTTGATTCGCTCCCCCCTTACAAGATAAATTCGCGCCAATTGATAATGCCCCCAAAGAATTTTCGAATCTATTTGAACCGCTTTTTTAAAAGCTCTCTCTGATTTTTCCAAATCATACCCGCCGGCTCCGTTGAAATAATGATTCCCGATTTCCAGCGCAAGCTTGTCGTCCTTCGTCAAAATAATCGCCGCCCTCGCATTGCGATATTTTTGCCAAGCAATTGTAGCCAGCGCGTTCTGCGACAACAAAAACCCAAACAGCAAAACCGCGAATACCGACATCCATACATCACGGGGTTTCATAATATTATCTATATTGCATCTGTTTTCCCAGTAAGTAAAAAATCAGTATTCTTAGCATTCTAAAGAAATCAACTACCAGTAAAAGCTTCTTCAGACTTCTTCAGTTGCACGCGAAATTTTTCCTCGTCGAATTTTAGCAGTTCCTGTGCTACCCACCCGCTCATGAGCGTGGCCTTTGTATTCTCCCCTTTTTTAAAATTGCTTAAGAATCCGTAATCCCCGTCAAACTTAACTTCTTCTTCACTATCCCACAAATGCAAAACAACGCTACGCATCAAAGCGAGGGCGTCATCGCGATAGCGACTATTCTGATTATTTTCCATTTCCGCCAATATAAGAAGTGAGTCAATAATTTTCGCGAAATTTTGGATGTCCAATCGCCTTCGAAGCTCTCGCAGATGAACCTTCAAATTAGCTTTATCGTAAAAATCTTTGGCTGCTATCAAATATTTTTCATCTTTGGTCGCAGAATAAGCAGGGAGGTATACAGACCAAACAGCCTGAAAAGAACCTACTTTGACTATAAAGCCGTTGTCTTCATAGAGAGGTTTTTTTTGATCGGTAGATTCAATGCCCCTATTTAGAACTTCGTCCGCAACATGGCGCAATCGATCAATATATTTCCTCTCGGAAGTAACTTCGTAAAGCATCGCGAGTTTATTTCCGTAGTTTCCGCCAACCGCGTCTTTTAATGGCACTTTATCATCTAAAAATCGCCCGGAGACAGCAAGCATTGCATCCAAGTATTTCTTGTCTCCGGTATCTTTATAATAACGATAGAGCGGGAAAAAGTTCCACTCGCAGTAATTTTTATCGAGTTCATGGCACAATTTTATAGACACTTCCAAAGCCTTATCAGCCTTTTCCTTATACGTATTGTCGCCCGTTCTTTTTGTTAATTCGTAATAGGCCAAAATAATCTGCCCGGTATGCGGTGGCTCTTCGATCGGCGCTTCGCGGCACTTCTTCTCTTCTCTAGATTCCGGGTCGCATTGATAGCGAATTACGAACATCCCGTTTGGCTTCGAACTCATGTCCAGAAATTGCGCCGTTCTTTGTGCAATTTCAACTCCGCTTAGCTCTAAAAGAGGTTTCCTTTCGTCCTTGCCCGCAAAAAAATCATACAAAACATAAATTAAAACCAGAGAAAACACTGCTAACAGGGCTAAAAAAAACTTATTTTTATTGTCTCGAATATTTCCTACTTCCATCTTAATTTTCATCCATTATAAAAAACACTAACCGCCACAACCTGTTTTTGAAGGTGGAGGACTGCTCCCTGTATCAGCCATGGCTTCATTTACTATTACGGCACGTAAAAACTCGGAAGATTTTTTGTCCACATCCGTTAAGCTAGTAAAAAGCTTTCTTTTATACGCACTAAAGGTATCTATTAAAAACTTTCCCCCAAAGCGATACGCCAACGTTGGAACTGCCAAAAACACAAAAATCAAGACAAGCGACAGATCGGCCTTTATAAGTTTAGTGTTTCGCATAGATAAAGTTTAAGATATTTCACGGACTCTGTCCATCCGTAGGGGGTTCAAAACTATCGTCGAGCATTCTAAGATATAGCTGTATTAACCAACCGCTATAGAACGGAGACTTGTTATTCTTGCTTTTATTTGCAGCGTGTAAAAACCCATAATCCGCATTAAACTGTCTGTTGTATTGCGAGTCCCATCTTTCATTAAGGATATGTTGGCCAATCGCCTTGGCCTGCGCATAAAATACCTCCGGGTCGTCATCGGGTTCATCGTGGGATGCTAAAGCCTCAGGCACAGTGCGCATACTACCTTGCAAATCGCCATAATGCGGGTTTCGACCTTGAGCAATTTCAGTAAGATCTAAAAGAACTTCCCACGCCTTAGCAAGATTTCCAATGCCCAGCCCAGCGCCTGAATCAAATTTGCCAAGATGTTCGGTAATGTGCGACTTCTCAAAAAAATCCTTAACTGCGTTAAGATATATTACATTCTGAGTTTCGGCGTAAGCTGGGAGGTAAACGCTCCAAATGATATGGATATCATTATTCCTTACTACATAATAATCGCTGGTTACAAAAAACTCTAAGCCGCGAGAGAATTTCCCGTCTAATATATCTTTTGCTGTTTTATCAAGCTTATCAAGATATTTTTTTTCTCCCGTAACATGGTAAAGCGCGGCCAGTTTAATGCCGTTGTTGTTATTCACGGTATTTTCCAGCGATTCATTCAAAAACTTATCCGCAGATTTTAACATAGCTTTCTTAAAACGATCGTCCTTGAAATCCATGTAGAAATCGTGGAGTGCGAAGTAATTCCATTCGCAGTAATCAGAATTTTTCTCGCAAGCATCTAACACAAAACCCATGGCGCGATCAGCTTTTTCTTTATATTTTGGATCACTGGTTGTTTTCCATAAATGATAATACGCGCGGAGAATTTGCCCAGTATGCGGAGGCCCGGACGATTCGATGGCTTTGCAAGCGCTATCATTTTTTGTACACTCGTATAATAATTCAAAACTGCCGTCTGGTTTCAAAGTTTTATCAAGAAATAAGGCAGTTTTTTTGGCAATTTCCAGCCCCGTTAGACGCTTTCCCGCTTTGACCCCAATAAATTCCGGCAAATATACCGCCGCGTAATACATCAGGGCGATCGCGAAAACAGCCGAAGCCGCCAAAATTATATTCTTCTTCATCATAAAATTATAAATCTTTTAGGTCTCAAAACCAAACAAAAATATCGCCATGCGCCTCAAATGCTTGGACTTTCTTAACGTCGAATTGTATCAAACCTTCATCTATAAAATGCTTGAGAGGAAAGTTTCTTTTAATAATCCATCTGTTCGCTATATGATCCGGATCTATAAAGCTTTTTGAGTTCGCCTTATCATCCAAATATTCCAATGAAATCCTAAGAGTAGCTTTGTTTTTTTGAGAGAAAAGCTCCGTAACATGAATCTGAAATTGAAAATCTACATGGTGAATAGAAAATAAAACGTTCTTTAACTGGGCGATGTCCAGCTTGATTCCCTCAAAATGAAACTCCTTGTCTACGCTACCGACTACCCTTAGGAATTTTTTGCCGCAAGCGCAAATCTCGTCTTCCCAAATACCAAGATCAGAAGTCTTATATCTCACAAGGGGCAAAAATCCGTGTTTTTTTATTGAGCTTACGATAATGTTGCCGGGTTTGCGGATAGCTCCTCCTTCGCGCAACAATTCAACGAACATATCATCATATAAATGAAATAGATTGGGATCCTCGTACGGCGCCTTTCTGCATCTGTAGCCAACAATATTGCCGCCGATAATGCGGTAAGCATTTTCGACAACGGCATGCGGGTAAAAATTACTAAGGTTTTGCAAGCGGAAAAAAGAAAGATGTCCAGTCGGGACAAAAATGAATTTGATGTATTCCCCAGCGCCTGTAATATCCATTTCTTTCCCCAAATTCAGCGCATTTTGATAAGACGCAATAAGGCTGTCGATTTTAAGATAATCAGCAAGCACCGCTGTGTATTTCATGGCATGAGGATCACCGATTATATGTAATAATTTAAGCTTACGGCAAACTCTAGCTAGCCTATTGGTAAATGAGCTTGGCGTCAAAGTAATCGCCCCACTTATATTCCTTTCCGAAAGAATTTCGAGCGTCTTCTGGGAAGCACTTCCGTATTCATCTGAAACTTTAGCGAAATTCAAAAAGCCGTAGCGCTCCTCTATTGTTAAGAGACCAGAAAAATTATCCTTCCAAGATCCAGGACCGTGAATTGATTCGTAATGCATCCTGATTGCCATGTCAATATTATCGTTCGTCAGTACGGGAATTTTTTCTATATCAATAAAGTTCTCAATAGACAATTTCCAATCAAAGCCTGCTTGCTTGTACTTATCTCTATAATAGGAATTTTCATCGCCTGCAACGCTTTTCAAGAAATCATTAAAAAAGCGTAATGCCGATTGGCGTTCTTCGTCTGTATATATTTCATTCATTTTTATATATCCTTAATTTCTATTATACCAAAATTAATTTATCCCAAACGAAAAGAAGGAATACCGCAACTGCACGAGCCAGCCACAGAATACAATAGTATATTAGTTTGATAGCGTATCATTGGGCAAGCTTGAAGACGAGAAGAAGTTATAACGGCTATGCCGGGCTCTATAAAAACATCATTGAAGGGGTGGAATACAAAATCCATGTCCCGGTTTGATTCAGGGCATTTAAAAGCTAATCGCCCCGTTTCAGGGAGGCTTAAGATATAGTCAATAATGATGCCTTCAGGCCAGTGCCAGTCGGTATAACAAAATTGAGAATCAATAAGCGTTATGCTTTTTAATGGGAGTTTCGCTCTAATTAAGTCGTGCTTATAGTGATCTATCGAATATCTATCGAGAAAAATGCTATCCGCCTCGTATTGCTTCGATACAGAAAATATAAGTTCAGAATTCGGGATTTCTCCAATCAATGGGATAAGATTCTGCTCATAAATATAGACGCAATGTTCTAATGCTTCATATATGTCCCCCATCAGAACTAGAGGGCGTTTACCGTTTATCGGCAGACCACTCTTTTTTATCTCATCAACAGTCCTGTGCAATAAAAAAGACCTTTCTGCTTCTGGAGACTTAATCAGTTTATATACGGCGGGACCTTCACCATAAATTCTGTCGTGGTAAAACGTTAAGGCAAGCTCCTGCCTCGTCACAATAGGCAGCTCTCTTAAAAAATCGTAATTCAAATTGTCTGGCAAATCCGAAAAACTTATTTTTAATCCTTTTTTCTTATATTTTTCACGATAAAAATCTGCGGGTGCCGACAGAACCGTCTTTAAAAGGTTCGAAAACTGACTTAAAAAAACTTTTTCCGAATTATTCGTTGAGTTGCAAATCCTAGTGTCAAGCATTTGAAATTGGGTTAAGCTTCGTTATAATTATATATATTGAATATGCCTTACTACATCCTCAAAAAACTATATGCAATAATGACTGATCTCCTCGCCAAATGGCGAGGCCATTTTAATAAGGATGACGAAACTGAATCACAGCCCACACCCAAAAAAGAAAATCCGAACGCAAAACTTTTCATAAGCTGTGGCGGTTTCATAGAATAGATTTCATACAATTTTTCTTAAAACAAGCCGCTTGTTTTTTGGCGGAAAATCTTCAACAAAATCCAATTTAAGGGGTAAAAACTTATTTTTCTCAACCAAGCTTGCGATGGTATCCGTGGGAGTTATAAATAAATTTTTACTGACAAAATTTGAAATAAATTTGCTCTTATTATGTTTTTCAGACTTATCGCTAAACTTTAACTTAAGAAGGAGCTCTCCAAGTACGCCATCTCCAACAAGAACCTCGCGAGCCTCTCCCTCCCAATCATCTATCCAATCACGAATAGCATCTAATGACAATACTCTTTCTATCTCACTTCGCATAATAACAGCGCCTCCGCATTTAATATAATCAAAATCTTTCCGACCCGCTAGAGCAAAGCTCCAAAAAGCGCCGCACTTGCATTTTTTGAACGATGCCTTTGCAATGTCCCCTGTTCGATACCTAAGAAGCGAAAATAGAGCATCATCTCTGTCAGAAAAGCGCGTACAAACAACCTCCCCGTATCCATCTTCGTTCACATCAACTATTTCAATTATTGCACTTTCTACCGGATGATAAACATTTACGCCTTCTTCCTGTTGCAAATGGAAACACGATGCGCCAATCATCCCGGCTTCGACTGAGCTGTACTGACTATCCAAACTGATTGAATTAACTCCTTGTTTGCCATAAAATTTCAACAAGTTATCGAGTTGTGGCTTACTTACAAAATCCCCAGTCAATGCCATGCCTTTCACGGATGAAATTAGAGAAAATTCGTCATCCAAGAAAATTGAAGAAAAATTTACCAAATGCGTTGGGAAAGCGAAAATAAAGTCCGCATTAAAATCCGCAATCGCATATTTTGCGCTGGCGTTAAGTTGGTTTGGTAATAATGTAAATTGATGGCACTTGCCCCCATTTCTTTTGCTTCCCGAGATTGCTACAAGCAACCCGCGCAAATTATGGGAGAATGACCCGGTAATCCTTAAAGACCTTTGAGGCGCCAAAAAAAATTGAGGAATTTCATTTATAAGAAGTACTGGCTCCGTAGATTTTGTTGTTCCAGATGTAGTGCGGAGAATATATTTGTATTTATAGGCATCTCCTCCAGCGCTGTTTTCAAAATCGTCCCATAATGTTGCGAAGCCTATATCTATGAAATCTTTTTTCGTCAAGAAAGGAATCTCCTTCCAACGTTCCCAATTAAAGTCCGAAAAGGCCGGCTGAAATTTTTTGTTCACAAAATGACTACGCCAAAATTTTAGCTTATCAAGTTTTTCCAACGCCGAACCAACGAACTCTCGCTCTTTTTCAAGTTCCTCATGGGTTTTCAAAATTATTTCGCTTGGCATACTTATTCCACGACGAATAACTCGCCCCAATCCTTCGCCCGGTACGAAGGTCCTAAAAATATTTCTCGTAGGTCCTCTTTTCCGACATCCTTCCTTATATCATCTAGGGTTTTATATATTGAGCCTCCGGCGAATCTACTCCCGACAAAATTGGGCCTTTCTTCCAATCTCCAAACGCTACGATTAAAAGGTAGGAAAAAAAGGCTAGGATAACTCCGCACGATAAACACATAAGAAAGAGGATTCAATACGCCGCTTGCCGCTTCAATCTTTGCCATACGCAAAAAAGTTTGCTCATGAATAACTCCGTTCCAGAAAAACAAGTCCAAAAGGCTTGATTTTTGGCTTAAAACAAGAAACTTGTCTAAAAATTTTCGCCTCCAATGCAAGTCGGCGATAGAAGCCAAATCTGCCTGATACGTAAAATCTCGAACCGAATAAAAAGTTGTTGCCGATTGATGCCAAAATCTGATACCTCTTTTGATTAGCGGTTCATAGATTGAAATACCCTCATGAAATTTGTACTTGGCTGGATCGATTTCAAGAAAAAAATATTCATCTGCGAGAGTGATACGCAAAAATTTTTTATCCGCTTCAGGTGATTTCAAAATGTACAGATAAAATTGATGATTTTTAGGCCGACCGTCAAAATGTGAAAGTGTATAATAAATCGGGCCGTATCGTTCTAAAATACTCGGCATAACATCTTCCTCGAGCGAAAGTATGAAGTCTGATTCCGCTGTTAGTTTAGGCCCGACAAGCTCGAAAGGAATATAATCCATGCGAGGAACAGTTTCCAGTAAATCTTGATCAACCTTAACATTGTCTTTTTTTGAAGCAATCGCCGAATTAAGCAATAACTGCAAGCGAAACAAAATCTCTGCTCGTAAGATTTTCCCATTCTCAGCCAGTAAATCAATGGACTTTAGAACATCACTTAAATTTACAGAGTACTTATTATAAATATACTCCGGATTACTGCGTTCAAGACGCTCCATTCGTATAAAAGCAAGATGGGCTTTTTTATAAGAAGAAACGTCACCTTCCCATGAAGCGAGAGCGTGCCAATAGCTATTAATAAGTCTTCTGGCCGAAGCGGCAGAAGGTTCTGCCAGAAATATTCTCCGCCTTTTTTCACACTCGATAAAACTACGCAAGAAATTAAATGGGTGAAGAGTTTTTAAAAAAGAATGGCGAAAATGAAACCAATATTCTTTCTTGGTTTCTCGGTATAATTTTTCTAAACGCGAAGTGGTTTGATAAAGTTCTCCAATGGCCGCTGACGCATTTTCCAAATCCATTCCTTCTGCGGCAAAAAGAGGGTCGCCTTTTGTTTTAATATAAAATTCCTGAAGTGACGGTGGAATCATTTATTTACTTTACATTAATTTATTAACTTTAAAAAGAATACCACACTGCCTATGACAATATGACAATGTGGTATTATCGTAAAACTGAATCTCCTTTCTTCGCTATGAAAGCGACTTGAAATCGAATGGTCTTTTGTTAGTAAGGCCGCTAAGTAGCGCCGCTCCAAGTGTAATGCTTATTGGAACAAGCGCGCCAACTGATGAGACTGTGGAATTCTTTACAATCGAACCGTACACGAATAACGGAACTCCGATGGCAATACCGAGGAGTATGCCTCCGAAAGTAAACCTTGAAGAAGGTCGCGGCCAAAATAGGGACAAGACCGTGGGAACAAGAAGAGAAGATCTTAAAACTCCCACCAAAAGGATCAAATAAAGGAGCTGGATTGTCGGGATAAGCGCGATCGACATGCCGACAAGGATGAGAACGGCCATAGCGCTTCTTGACGCAATCAAAATAGCGCGATCGGAAGCGTTAGGCCGAAAAGAGCGGAAGACATCCACGGCGCCTATCGAACTTATCGCGGCAAGCGCGGAACTTCCCGCTGCCACAAGCCCGGCAAGCACCATCAGAGTAAAGCTAATTACCCCTATATCGGAAAGCGCTCCAATAGCCATAGAGAATCCAGCAAGCTGGGGATTTTGAACTAATGTCTGCAGATTTTTGTTTGCAGCCAAAAATCCCAAGGCTCCCAGCATTATTGGCACAATAGCAAAGATTAATCCCCCAAGAAGAAATGCCCTCCTGCTAATGCCTTCCTTCATTGAGAAAGCCCTTTGCCATTGTTGCTGGTCAATCATGATGCCGGATATTAACGACACGCTGACTGGAACCCCAAATGTCCAAGCGACAGTCGGATTAAATAGATCAGAAAAGGTGCCGCTTTTCCCGCCAATCCCTGAAATCAAAGCCGAAATGCCTCCCCTTTCCGCAATCACAAAAGGAACAATCCAGAAAACAACGACGGCTATGAAGCAAGCCTTGATTACGTCTTCCACGAGCGACGAACGTATACCCTTAAGAACGCTCAATGATACCATCATGCCGCCCAAAATCAAGATCAGCAACTGCTTGGAAATCCCCATCACCAAATTCAGCATCAGGAGCGCCGCAGTCAAATTGAAAATGATCGCGTAGCTCTGAACGATGAATATAGTGGCGACATACAGAACCCGCATTTTTCGGTCAAAGCGGCGCCCTATAAATTCCGGGAGGGTAAAGCCCTGATTGAAAACTTTACGCATTCTCGCCGCCATGAAGGAAAAAAGAATCAAAGCAAGCGCATTCGGGAAAGTAAACCAAAAAAGACCCGGGATTCCTTGCTCGAAAGCCTTTTGCGATGAAACAAAAAGCGCTCCTGCCCACACCCAAGCAACAGCAGTCGTTACCGCCCCAAGCAAAAGACCTACATTCCTCTCTGAAACCAGGAAAGAAGCGGGGGTTGCCCTCGCTCCTGAAACCGCACGAATGGAAATCCAAGAAAAAAACCAGAAACCTGCCAAAATCCAATACCCGCTGATCGTGTCAACCATTATTATTCCCTCCCCTTTTTTAAGTTTCCATTAAAGTCTAATATACGTGGCGTGGCGTAGTCAATCGCGGTTTCAGTTTGCAATAAAAACAGTATCAATGTATAAATGGCACGAATAGTTTCATTAATTTTTTAAGGAGGGGTTTATCATGCCGTATAGCGATTTGAGATCGTATTTGGAAGTTCTCGAAAAATGCGGAAAGTTGCGCCGTATCAGAAAAGAGGTTGATGCAAGTTGGGAGATAGCTGCGGTATGCCGCCAGCTATTCTACAAATTCCAGCCTAAGGAGCGCCCAGCCATTATTTTTGAAAATCCCAAGGGGTATGGCATTCCGGTTGCCGCAGGAACGGCGGCCGCTTCTCCCGAAATTTATCAGATCGGGATGGAGGCGAATTCGCTTGAAGAGATCAATCAGAAATGGGATCATGCGCTCGAAAATTTGATTCCACCGCGAATCGTTAAGGAAGCATCGTGCAAGGAAAATATTCTTCTTGGCGAGAAAATTGACTTGTCTATATTCCCTGTGCCAACCTGGACGCCTGGGCTGGATGCCGGACCGTATATAACTTCCGCGCTTGTTATCACAAAGGATCCGGAAACTGGCACATACAACATCGGAACCCACCGGATGATGATAAAAGGGAAAGACGTTACGGGAATGCACATCGGGAGCGCTCAAGACGCAGCGCGGCACATCGAGTGGTATGAAAAACAAGGCAAGCCCGCGCCCGTTGCAATCGCTCTCGGAACCGATCCCAGTCTCTGTTATGTCTCGACGACCCGCACCCACGAGCACGTTGACGAATTCTTCCTAGCCGGCGGACTTAGAGGCGAGCCGGTTGACCTGGTCCCGTGCGAAACAATTCCGCTTCTTGTCCCCGCGACAGCTGAAATTATTCTTGAGGGAGAAATTCCCGCCGGGACACGGGAAATGGAAGGACCCTTTGGAGAATATACCGGCTATATGAGTCCGAGCGGTATGCGCAGAATCTTTCGGATAAAATGTATTACTTTTCGCAACAATCCGATTTATCACGCGTTTATCAGCCAGATGCCGCCGTCGGAATCGAGCTGCATCCGGAAAATCGGGAACGAGCGCATAATTTTCCATACCTCCTCATCATAACAAATTTAAGCTGAATTTTCCAGCCAGAAAACCGGGAGACAGATAATCTAAATCCCCTCTAAGAATTCTTCCACGATCGGACTTTCTTTTTTCGGGATAAGTTCACGCCTGATCGGTAGCAAGATTGTGAATGTGGTTCCCTTTCCTTCTTCTGAAACAAAAGTGATCTCACCGCCGTGGCGCTTGATAATGTTCCTGGCGATAAAAAGCCCAAGTCCCGTTCCTTCCGTTTCGAGCTTAATGGCGTTCGAGGCGCGGAAGAATTTTGAGAATACTCTTGATTGCTCCCCAGAAGGAATTCCAGCCCCCGTGTCCGAAATAACGGTCTGGACGTAATTTTTTTCTAAGGATACGTTGATATTTATTTTCCCTTCTTCTTTCGTATAGTGAAGCGAGTTTTCAATGAGATTCGAAATTACAAGCGAAAGCCTGTCTCTGTCCGCGTAAATGGGCGGAATTAAATCTTTTGCAGGAAGGAAAGTAATGCTGATTTTCTTTTCTTTGGAAGTAAGCTCGTAATTCTTGATCAGCTTTGACAAAAAATCCAAGTAATCTATTTCCGTAAATTCATATCCAAATCTTCCCTCCTCGATGCGCGCCGCATCAAGGAGATCGTTTACGAGCTTAATCATGCGCTCCGTCGTCTCAAAACTGCGGTTCAAAAATTCGAGCTGTTTTGCGTCAAGTTTTCCCATATCGCCGTCTATAAATAGCTTTATTGTCCATTTAAGGGCTGACAGAGGCGTTCTAAGCTGGTGCGCGGCTACTGATACGAATTCGGACTTAATCTTCGATATTAGCGCCTCGTGGCTTATATCGCGCATTATTTTCGCGTATCCGTTACCACCGCCTCCGGCGCTTTTAATTTCTTTACTCACGACAAAAAGCCGCAATTCCGGGCGGGAAGTATGGATCTCAATCCCCTTCTCGGAAGAAAAACTCTCGCCTCCCATCGCTTGGGTAAACGGGGCAAGCTCCGGATAGATCACCTCAACCAAAGCACGATACGCGGGCTTATCATCCCACAAATCCTCAACAATTTTTACGCCAAAAAGATCTTTTTGCTTAACTCCAAAAAATTCTTCCGCTTTAGGATTCATGAAGATAATTTTTTTATCGGCGCTATACTGCAAAACTCCGTCGGAAAGCGACGCCAGAATTACTTCCATCTCTCGTTTCTCTGCGCGAAAAAGTTTAGTCTGGCGCGCGAAATCAAAATAGCTTTTTGCCAAAAAGACTAAAAGTATTCCGATCAAAATTGAAGAAAAAATAATCATCTATTCTTTCAAATCATAAGCTCCCCTCGTATATTTGTTAGCCGGGTCCCACGAAAGCCAGCTCGAGAGCCCAGAGTCATAAACAGCCTTTTTCTGGGCGCGCACCATGGCCGCGTCGTATTTTGCCCCGAGATCGAAATCCTGTATCCAGGGGCGAAGTTTTGCCGGAGTTGATGTTGGAGCGGAGAGGCGCAAAAACGCCGCGTCCATCGCGAACTTTATAATTTCATATGGATGCTCCGCCGGATTTTTATAGCCCTGGAAAGTCGGAGGGTAGTGCGAAGGGTAAACCATGGGAGAAATATAATCGAAGTGCTTGTCGATCCGCTCCAAAACTTGTCCAATTCCCAAATCGTCTGTATTCGTAGTCGTCATGCCAAAAATATCCGCGGACATCGGAATCGAAATGGGATCTTTCCCGTTTTTCAACTCTCCCCTTAAATAAGAAAAGAACGAATCGAGAACATCAGCTTTGTTCGTATTCCCGGAAAGCGGGAAGACTGCATCGGACATATTCCCGTCCGAAGGAAAACGAATGTAGTCGTAATTAAGCTCGTCAAAACCAACTTTCTCCGAAGCGCGTGATAGTAAAACCATGTAATCCCAATAATCTCTGGCAAAAGGGTCAATATATGAAAGCCCCTTCCTGTCCTTCCATATAGCCCCGCTTTTAGTTTTGACAGAGCTCTCGGGATATTTTTTTGAATAAAATGGATCTTGAAAAACCGTTATTCGGGCGATAGTATAAATGCTTTTTTTGTGAAGATCTTCGATAAATGCTGTAAGGTCTTTGATTCGAATCTCTTCCGAGCCAATTTCTTTGATTTTCTCGTCGCCAGTATCAAAAGAGACGCGTCCGGAATAATCCTTGACGTCTATAACTATGGAATTTATTTCAGTTTTATCAATAAAATTGACCATATCGGCCCTCCAATCCTTGGTGCCTGATACCCAGCTTGTCATATAAATTCCCCGGACGGCTTCTGGGGTTGGCAAATGTTGAACCTTTTGAACTTCCGCCTTTTTTTTCTCCTTGTCTAGCCCTAAGCGTTCAGAAATATATTCAACTGGCTCGAACGCGCGGGAAATAAAAAATAGCGAGATCAGCACTGCTCCGATAAAAACAGATAAGCTAAAAAATTTCACCTTATCTTAATTCTAATTCAGGAGGAAGTGAAACCAAAGCTCCTGATATGATGCCGAATTCCTCCGCCCGTCCTCGCGGGAGCTCGAGAACCATATCAACCGCGCCAGGGGAAGGAACAATTTTGAGGCCATTTTGCGGCTCACGCGGAAGAAAATCAACGCTCAATACGCGGTTATCTTTTATCCAAACCAGATCCAAGTCCAAAGGTGTTTGTTTATTCCAAAAAGAAACGTCGCCATCGTTCGCAAAAATAAAAAGCATTCCATCATATCCTTCAACTCTCAAGACACCCATAAGACCCTGTTCCCGCTCCGCTTCGGTATCGGCAATTTTCACAGAAAGCCTATGCCCATTAATGTGGATCAATTTTATATCTTCCCCGGTTTTTGGAGGTGCTTCCACTTTTTTGAAATAAAGAAAACTGCCGATAATAATTCCGATTACTAGAAATAATAAAGCTGGTTTCAGATTAGCTTTTTGCTTTTTCTTTTATGCTTTTAACGAGCTCAGCCGCGGCTTTGGAATTTTGTCGTAAAAATTCCTTGGCGTTCTCAAACCCTTGCCCCATCCGGACTTCACCAAAAGAAAGAGACGCGCCTGATTTTTTTATCAATTCGTATTTGAGTCCGAGATTAATCAGGTCACCCTCGTAGGAAATCCCTTCGTTATACATTATGTCAAATTCCGCGCGCCTGAAAGGCGGGGCAACTTTATTTTTCACAATTTTGACATTCGTCCGGTTCCCGATTATTTCTTCCCCCTTCTTTAATTGTGCAGCGCGCCTGACTTCGATTCTGACCGAGGCGTAAAATTTAAGCGCGTTGCCTCCCGTCGTCGTCTCCGGATTGCCAAAGACTACTCCGATCTTCATGCGTATCTGATTTATGAAAATTACAACCGTTTTGGATTTCGCGATGATCGCGGTAAGTTTTCGCAAAGCCTGCGACATCAGCCGAGCCTGCAAACCCATATGCGATTGACCCATATCCCCTTCAATTTCCGCCTGTGGCGTCAATGCGGCGACGGAATCAATCACTATGACATCGATTGACCCAGACCGCACCAAACTTTCAACAATCTCGAGCGCCTGCTCCCCGGTATCCGGCTGTGAGATTAAAAGATCGTCGATTTTGACTCCTATTTTTTTCGCGTATTCCGGATCCAGCGCGTGCTCCGCGTCTACAAACGCGCAAAGTCCTCCTCCCTTCTGCGCGTTCGCTACAATATGCAAAGCGAGCGTCGTCTTTCCGGAAGATTCCGGACCGTAAATTTCGATAACTCTGCCCCTTGGAACACCTCCGACGCCTAGCGCCATATCAACGGCGAGCGATCCCGTCGGGATAACGTCCACATCCACTCTCCGGGCATCCCCGAGCTTCATAATCGCCCCCTCCCCGTATTTCGCCTGTATTTCACGAATGGCGGCTTCGACCCCAGACTTTTTTTCGTTTATAACTTCAGATTTTTTTGTCATTAGTTAATTATATAAAAGCTTTTTATTTTAACAAGACCGTCCTTAATATCCTCTTCTCGTGGCCAAATTTGTCCTCGGCGTAAATTTCAATGTCGTTTACTCCTTTGGCAAGCAAAATCTCCTCTTTAAAATTTCCATTTTCATCCGTGAAAATAGTCCTTCCGTTCAAGGTAAATTTTATAACATCCAAAGCTCGTCCTTTTACTTCCATAGGATTTTTATCAAAAACTTCCCCTTGGGTCGGACTTTCAATATAAATGCGCGGACCCCTTAAAAAATCTCTCGCCTGCCAGAGGCCATAAAACAAAACCAAAACGCCGACAAAACCAATAAAAAACTTTTTGTGCGATATTCTCATTTAAAAACTATCGTAAAATTCATCGGGTTTTAGTTCTGGCTTCGGCTCCGGGCTTGGCATAAAATTTTCCCTGCCAATTAATACTTCTCTCGCCTTCGAACCATCTTTTGGGCCAACAACCCCGCGTTCTTCAAGCAAGTCTACAATTCGGGCGGCTCTCGCGTATCCCAATTTCAATCTCCGCTGAAGATGCGAAGTAGAAACACTGCCAGATTCTATCGCGATCTGCCTTGCTTTCTCAAAAAGCTCCTCGTCCTCATCATTTTCTATATCCCCATCTAGGTTAATCGGGCGCGGCGCTGATAAACCCGGTGCTAGAGCTCCTCCATTTGAAACATCTCCGGAAATTTCCGTGATTACCTCGCCAACATCCTCAACATGCTCTTCGATCCATTCCGTAACTTTTTGGACTTCTTTTTCCGAAACGAATGCTCCTTGTATCCGTTTTGGCTTGCCAACATCCCCCGCGAGAAAAAGCATATCACCGTTTCCGAGAAGTTTATCTGCTCCGGATATATCCAAAATTGTCCGCGAATCGATCTGCGATGCCACCGCGAAAGCTATTCTTGAGGTAATATTCGCCTTAATTAAACCAGTGATAACCTCAACCGAAGGCCTTTGGGTCGAGAGGACTAAATGTATGCCAACCGCGCGCGACATCTGGGCTAACCGAACAATCGAAGCTTCAAGCTCTCTGGGATATGTCGCCATTATATCGGCTAATTCATCAATGACTATGAGCAGATACGGAAGTGTCTCGGCTTCTTTATCTTTAGAAAGAATATTTGAGTGATACGAGCTTATATCGCGCACTCCCCTTTGAGACAGAACTTCGTATCTCCTTTCCATTTCTTTCACAGCCCAGCGCAAAGACAGAATTGTCTTTTTTGCTTCATTGATCGGAGGAAACATTAGATGCGGAATCTTGGAATACGCGGAAAGCTCAACCCTTTTCGGATCAACAACTATTAATCTTAAAAATTCCGGAGTGTTCCTGTATAGGAGGCTCATCATAAAAGAATGTATCTGGACTGATTTCCCGGAACCGGTTGCACCAGCGATCAGCAGGTGCGGCATCTTTGCAAGATCGGCGTAAACAGCTTTGCCCGAAACATCGCGCCCTAGTGCAAACAAAAGTGGCCTGTCTGATTTTTGAAATTCCTCCGCGCCCAAAAGAGATCGAAGCCCAACTAGAGCAATGGATTTATTTGGAATTTCAATCCCAACAAGAGACCTGCTCGGAATCGGCGCCTCTATCCTCAAAGGATGCGCGGCAAGCGCCAAAGCAAGATCATTTTGAAGCCCAATTATTTTGGAGAGTTTCATGCCCTCCGCGGGTTTGAGCGTGTATTGCGTTACCGAAGGGCCGACATTCACTTCCATCATCTCAACCTCAATCCCAAAAGTCTGAAGAGTTCGTTTTATAATGTTCGAATTAGCCTTAATATCTCCAGAGGAAGGCGTCCCGCGATCATTTTCAAGGAGATCCAATGGCGGAAGTAACCCGGACATTTCGCGAAGCCCTTTTGATCTTTTTGTTTTCAACGAGAGAACGCCGAATTCATCGGCTGGAGCCGGTTTTGGTTCCGCTTCTTTGATAACCGGCTTTAGCGGGGCAACCGGTATAGTGATGACTGGTTTAAGCTCGTCTTCTTCCCTCCTGGCCGTTGTGCCCGACGGGCCAGAGGCCTCATCTTTTTTAAATAATCCTAAGATGTGAAAATTCATCATTATAAAAAACCCGGCGATATCCAAAGCCAAAAGCAGGATCAATGCCGCCCAGAAATCAAAAAGTCTTAAAAAGGTGTAGCTTGCTCCAAGCCCTACGTATCCAGCGGCCATATCCCGAAATACCAAATCAACTATGCCTAAAGTTGAGATTAAAAATAATCCGGCGCCGATAACGGTCGCGGATACAAAATTCCTGCGGAAGGCGAAAAGAAACGAAAATCCGCCGAAAAGAAAAACCAACGGGACCAAGAAAAATGCTTTTCCAAAAAGAAACTCAAATAAACTCTGTAGTCCATTCCCGACAAGCCCCGCCTTCCCGAAAGCCGCCAAAGTCAGCAAAAACGCTACCGCAAATGCAAAAATCGCGAAGATTGATTGCTTCGTCTCATGCCTTATTCCCTCATGCCATCGGGACTTTGATTTCCCGTTTTTATTTTTATCTTTCTTGACCACAAATTATTTGAGTATTATACCAGAAAACAAAAAAACCGTCGCATGAATGCTAACGGAATTGTTTTGGCGGAGTGGATTGCATATGCAATCCACTCCGCTGTTAATTTCTCCTTATTTCAGAGGTCGAACGCCTCTGACTTCATCTTCCCAGGTACGCGGTCTGGATTCTACTGGCCGGGCGGGAGCAGGAAACTTCAGCTCAAGATCTCGAGAAATGCGATCTAGGTGTCCGAGATACTCTTGCCGCCCACGCTTCACTTCTTTAGTCAGTGCGGCTTTGAGTGCCAGACAATGTTTGGGAAAACAATTCTCTGGGTTGAGCGCCGATAACTCCAAATACCGTGGCGCTTCTGCTTCTCCCGGAGTTCCTGCATCTTTGAGTTCCCCGATCGTTTTTATCAGATAAAAATGGCTGGGGATTGGAGATTGAGCACCGAAAGTTATTATGCGCTCAAAACTCACGACCTCTAATCGTGTTTCTTCCCAAACTTCTCTCTGAAGGGTGGAGTACAGGTGGTCGCCATGTCCCTCGATTCTGGCTGATTCATAATCCTCTTCGTCAACCATTCCACCGGGAAAGCCGTATAGATCGGGTTTTACCGTCTCCGTCCGACGCACCATCCATTCCTGGTAACGTTCGTCTGGAATGCCTTCTCTTCTCCAAGCCTCGAACAAATCCTCCCGCTTGAAAAACTTGATCACTGCGATCAATGTCTCAATACTTTTTACAACCAGGACTTTGCCCTCAACTAAATTAATCCCGCCGACAAATTCTCTTTTCATAATCTGCCTTTCTGCCCGAATGTCGGTGCCGCGTTTTGAATTTTTGTTAAAGCAACAACCTCTCAACTAAATCCTCCTCCGACCTTGCGTCGGAGAAGAACTTGGTTGAAGTTTTGTGTCGGGGGGAGTTGGTGAATATTTCATCACCAACTCCCCCCGACGGGTTTTTACGCCTTTCGAGCTATGGCCATGATGACCAATCCGGCTATCGCGCATAGAGCCAACGCGATTGCAGAATGATAGTCAAAATTGCCGGTAATCGTGGCCAGCTGCTTCAGCTCTAAAACTAGATAAGCCACTACCGCCTCCACAAAAACGCCCCCAGTTAGAAGCGCTTTATTCATGCTCCCTCCTTTTTTGTCTCGATATATCGAGACGTTAGCGTTGGCGTCGTTGAACCGACTGAACTTGGGGCTTGAGTTCCAGGCTACGAACAATCGTGCCCGTAGTTAGAAACTCAGAGTAACAACATGTGCTGTGCAAAATTGTCTGAGCTTCTTCCAGTAGTGCGATTGCCTTCAGAAGCAATTTTCCAGCCTCCTCGTCCGCACTCATCAAGTCCACCGGCAAATATTCTTCATTAGCCATCGTCTTTTTCTCCTTTCAAAGTTTTAAGAACATGTTAATGTTTAGCCCTTTGGCCACATTTTTTCAATTATACCCCTAAAACGGCTTTAAGTCAACAACATAAAGAGCCCTTAAAATAAGGGCTCTTTGAGAGAAAATATGAGATTTAATATCTTGAGCGTGTTCGAGATTCCCTTCTTTCGCGGTGATATTCTTCCTCTATCTCTTCTTCATCTTTAGATTCGTAATCTTTTCGGTACCCTGTTCCGGCCGGAATTAAGCGTCCAATGATGACGTTTTCCTTAAGTCCGTGAAGTTTATCTTCTTTTCCTTCGAGTGATGCAGATATTAGGACGCGAGTCGTTTCCTGGAAGGAAGCGGCGGCCAAAAAACTCGAAGTTGAAAGCGCGGTTTTTGTAATCCCCAAGACTATCCCCGCTCCTTCGGCGACTTTCCCATTTTTCACAGAGACTTTTTCATTCTCCTCGATCAATTCGGTTTTCTCGATAACATCTCCGATCGCGAATTTCGTATCCCCGGAATCCTTAACCCTAATTCGGGAGAACATCTGCGAAACAATCACCTCAACGTGCTTGTCGTTTATGGACGCACCTTGCAAAGAATAAATTTTGCCAACTTCGCTTATTATATAATTTTGCGCCACAGACGTGCCCGAGAGCCCAAAAAGCTCTTTGATATCAATTGGCCCTTCGCACAAGGCTTGTCCTTTCTTAACTTCACTTTCTTTCTGCACAGTGAGCGATCTTCCAAAAGGAATTACAAATTCTTTTGTCTCCTCCCCTTTCTTTTTATTTTTTTCGCTAACCAAAATTTTAACCACTTTTTCCCTGCCACTATCCCCTATTTCGATAACCGTCCCGTCAACATCCGAAAGAACCGCAGCATTCTTTGGTAGACGCAGTTCGAAAATTTCTTCAATCCTCGGCAAACCCATTGTTATGTCCGAGGCTCCGGCAACTCCTCCGACATGGAAAGTCCGCATAGTAAGCTGCGTGCCCGGCTCGCCTATCGCCTGCGCGGCGACAATACCAACCGCTTCTCCCATTTTAACCGTAGCGTTCGAACCTAGATCGTACCCGTAGCATGTTTGGCAAAGTCCGCGTAAGGTCTGGCAAGAAATCGGAGAACGAAGCGTTACAATTTCAATTCCTGATTTATCTAATAAATCCGCATCTTCATGCGATATAAGATGCCCTTTTTTGAAAATCAGTTTTTGATCCGCCCACTTCGCGTCCTGCGCCAAAACTCGTCCGAAAATCCTTGCGTTAAAAGATTTTCCGTACTCCTCAATATTTTTTCGGATTATCTTGAGGCCGGTCGTATCTTTGCAATCCTCTTCTCGAATAATCAGTTCCTGCGCGACATCGACAAGGCGGCGCGTAAGATATCCGGCATGCGCGGTCTTAAGCGCGGTATCCGCCGTTCCTTTTCTGGCGCCGTGTGTCGAGATAAAATATTCCAAAACGTTAAGGCCTTCCTTGTACGAAGATAGGATCGGGAGCTCTATTGTGCGGCCAGCCGGGTTTCGAACAAGTCCCTTCATTCCAGTCATTTGCGTCACCTGTGTCCAAGTTCCACGTGCGGCGGAAGAAACCATTAGATGTATAGGCCCCTCTTCATTCAAAACTGTCGGAACAATTTCATCAACTTTTCTTTTGACCTCCGCCCAAATCGAGATGACTTTATCGTATCTCTCTTCGTCGGTAAGCAATCCGTCGTTATATTGTTCGTCTACTTTCTTTGCCTCTATTTGCGCTTCTTTTAATATCGCGCTTTTTTGTTCTGGCACTTTCAGATCGTCCATTCCCCAAGAAATCCCAGACACAGTCGCGTACTTAAATCCGAAAGATTTTATTTTGTCCAAAATTGGTGGCACTTTATCGACTCCGTAATCAACGATTAATTTAGCGACAATTCTTTCCAAGATTTTCTTTTTAATATCTTCATTCATGTATTCGAAATCGTTCGGCAAGACGGAATTGAATAAAAGCCTGCCGACGGACGTCTCAAAAATTCCGCCCTCATATTTCTTATACTTCGGAGTCATTGTTGCGCGAACTTTTATTTTAGCTTTCAGGTCCAAAATTTCGTAATCATAAGCTAAAACCGCTTCATTGGGATTCGAAAATATTTTTCCTTCTCCCTTTACGTCGGATCTTAATTTTGTGAGCCAATAGCATCCGATAACCATATCCTGCGAAGGTGTGACTGTCGGATCGGCGGTTCCAGGTTTTAGAAGATTCTTGGTCGCCGCCATAATATCCGCCGCTTCCCGCTGAGCTTCTTCAGTAAGCGGGACGTGGACCGCCATTTGGTCTCCGTCAAAGTCGGCGTTGAAAGCGGAACAAACCATCGGGTGGATTTGGATCGCGTTTCCCTCAATCAAAATCGGCTGGAAAGCCTGAATTCCTAGGCGGTGCAAAGTCGGCGCGCGGTTCAATAAAACATATTTCCCTCGAATCACATCTTCCAATATCGCCCATACATCTGAAGTCACATCGTCAATCAATCTGTTGGCAGATCGTATATTATGCGCGAGGCCAGCGGTTATAAGCTTATTAATTACGAACGGGCGAAAAAGTTCCAATGCCATATGCTTCGGAAGCCCGCATTGATGTAGCTTAAGATCTGGTCCGACAACAATAACAGAACGCCCTGAATAATCCACGCGCTTCCCCAAAAGATTTTGGCGGAATCTGCCCTGCTTTCCTTTAAGCATGTCCGCAAGCGAGCGCAGAGGGCGTTTTTGCGCCTGCGATGTTGCGGCACCAGGCCCGCGCCTTATTGAATTATCCAAAAGCGCATCAACAGCTTCCTGGAGCATCCTTTTTTCGTTTCGAACAATCACTTCAGGGGCTTTTAGCTCCAAAAGTTTTTTCAAACGATTATTCCGATTTATTACTCTTCGGTAAAGGTCGTTTACATCGGATGTTGCGTGCCTTCCTCCTTCGAGCTGAACCATAGGGCGAAGCGCTGGAGGAGAAACTGGAATAATATTTAAAAACATCCACTCTGGACGAGTTCCGGACCTTTCCATCGCTTTGACGAGCGAGAGTCTCTTGATAACTTTTTTCCTCGCCAACGGATTTTCCGTTTCCTCTAGTTCTTTTTCAAGCTCCTTCCTAAGACTCGACATGTTTACATCTTTGCAAAGTTTAAATAGAGCTTCCGCCCCGATGCCCGCTTCAAAAACCTCGCCCCAGCGCAAAGAGAGCCTATGATACTCCACTTCAGACAAAACTCTTCTAATGCGGACACTGTCGATTTCTTTTTTGGCGGCATCCCATGCTTCTTTTAGGCTAGACTTGTCTTTCTCCTTCATCCCTTCTTTTTTTGCTTTAGATTTGAATTCTTTCTCAAGCTCCCTGTGTGATTCCTCTTTAGCTTTATCATTAACTTTAGTAATAATGTAGCCGGCGAAATATATCACTCTCTCCAATTCTGGAATCGATAGGTTCAAAACCAGCCCAACGCGAGACGGGACTCCCCGCATAAACCATATGTGCGATACGGGCGAAGCAAGCCTTATGTGCCCCATACGCTCCCGGCGCACGATTGAGCGTGTTACTTCAACTCCGCACTTGTCGCAAATTATTCCCTTGTACCTGATCCTGCGATATTTTCCGCAATAGCACTCGTAATCTTTTTCCGGGCCAAAAATGCGCTCGTCAAAAAGCCCGTCTTTCTCGGCTCTCTGCGTCCTGTAATTTATTGTCTCGGGTTTCGTAACCTCTCCTCTGGACCAAGCCAAAATTTTCTCGGGAGACGCGAGCCTGATTGAAATTGATTTAAAATCTGTTACTTTTGTTTCCATAATTTTAAATTCTGATAACTATGTCATCCTTGCCCCTCTCAACCTTTGCATTTTTTTCAACTTCTTCTTTGACTCCCTTTAGATCAACGTCAAGTCCCAAAGCTTTAAGCTCATTTACCAAAACATGGAAAGAGGCCGGCAAATTTGGGCTCTTGAATTTCTCTCCCCGAACGATAGCGTCGTAAGCCGCCGCGCGTCCCAAGACATCGTCCGATTTTATCGTCATCATTTCCTGCAAAGTATGCGCGGCTCCGTATCCCTCGAGCGCCCAAACTTCCATTTCCCCGAATCGCTGTCCTCCTCCCTGCGCCTTCCCTCCGAGAGGCTGCTGGGTAATTAGCGAATATGGCCCGATCGATCTCATGTGAATCTTATCTTCCACCATATGTATCAGTTTCATTATGTAAATCATCCCAACCGTTACTTCCTGATCAAATACCTCTCCGGTACGTCCGTCGGAAAGTTTAATCTTTCCGTGTTCTGGCAGACCTGCTTTTTTCAATTCGCCTTTTATCTCTTCTTCAGAAACTCCGTTCAGCGCCGGAGTTATCGCTTGATAATTGAGCGCCTTCGCGGCCCATCCCAAGTGCGTTTCCAAAATTTGCCCGATATTCATACGAGACGCAACTCCGAGAGGATTTAAAATTATATCAACCGGTGTGCCGTCCGGAAGATACGGCATCTCCTCAACCGGAAGAATTTTCGAGATGACTCCTTTGTTTCCGTGACGTCCAGCAAGCTTGTCTCCGACGGAAATTTTTCTCAACTGCGCGATCTCAACCTGTACTCTTTTTATAACACCCGTATCTAGTTTATCTCCTCTTTCTCTCGAAAAAACTTTTATACCGACGACTCTTCCAGCTTTTCCGTGCGGAACGCGCATAGAAGTATCCTTGACATCCCTCGCTTTTTCTCCAAAAATCGCGCGCAGCAGCCGCTCTTCAGGAGTAAGCTCAACTTCGCCCTTGGGCGTAATTTTGCCAACTAAAATATCGCCAGATCGTACTTCCGCGCCGATTCTAATAATTCCCTCTTCGTCCAAATCCTTTAATTTTTCTTCGGAAACATTCGGAATATCGTGCGTGGTTATCTCTGGCCCGAGTTTCGTATCCCGCACATCCACCATGAAATCCTCGATATGAATCGAGCTGAAAGTATCTTCCTTGACCAATCTCTCGGAAAGTATAATCGCGTCCTCAAAATTAGCGCCTCCCCATGAAAGAAAAGCTACAAGCAAATTCTGCCCGAGCGCTAAAACACCGTGATCAGAAGAAGAAGTATCAGCAAGGACTTCTCCTTTTTCGACGACATCGCCAAGCTCTACGATGGGACGCTGATTGATGACGGTAAAATCATTCGAGCGCAAAAAATTTACCAAAGGATAATTGGTTTCTTTATTGGACGATTTGACCGTAATTCTTGAAGCATCTACCTGAGAGATAGTTCCGCCCTCACCCGCGACTGTAAGCCTTCCGGAATCTCGGGCGGCGCGTTCTTCTATCCCAGTTCCAACCAAAGGGGCTTGCGGCTTTATGCATGGAACCGCCTGCCTCTGCATGTTTGAACCCATCATCGCGCGATTCGCGTCGTCGTGAGCGAGAAATGGTATAAGCGTAGTCGCGATTGAAAACGCCTGTTCCGAAGCGACTTCTATAAAATCTATTTCTTCTCTCTTCATCAATCCCGGAGAACCCTTAACCCTGCCTTCGGTTTCCGCGTCTAAAATCAATCCGCTCTTATCCATATTGGTACCGGCCTGCGCGATATTGTATTTCGCATCCTCAAAAGCTGTCATATACCTTATCTCATCCATGATCTTCCCTTCTTTAACTTTCCTATACGGAGTCTCCAAAATTCCGTATTTGTTCACTCTGGCGTATCCCGCAAGGTGAACAACAAGACCGATGTTCGGTCCTTCCGGAGTTTCAATCGGGCAAATTCTCCCGTAGTGCGACGGGTGCACGTCGCGAACCTCGAAGCCGGCGCGCTCTCGAGTTAATCCCCCGGGACCGAGCGCGGAGAGGCGGCGTAAGTGTTCGAGCTCGGATAAAACATTGACTTGGTTCATAAACTGGGAAAGCTGGTTAGTTGTGAAAAATTCTTTCAAAATCGCCATAAAGGGGCGTGCGTTTATTAGATGCGCGGGCGTGAGCGTTGTTTGATCGAGAGTTGACATTCTGTCTTGTATAGTTCGCTTCATTCTCGTCATTCCAACTCTTAACCTTTGTTGTAAAAGTTCGCCCAAGGAGCGGATTCTCCTGTTTCCGACATGATCAACATCATCCGCTTCCGCGTTTGGCGCTGAATTCAAAGTTAAGATATGCAAAATTATTTTAACCAAATCGTTGCCAGATAAAACTCTGGAAGTTGGGTCATCTGAAAGCCCAAGGCGCTGGTTTAATTTATACCGTCCAACAGACGAAAGATCATATCTTTCTCCTGAAAACATCGCAGATATAAGATCCTTCGCCGTCTCCATTGTTGCGGGCTCGCCCGGACGAAGCCTTTTATAAATTTCCATATAGGCCTCGGTTGCGTTTTTTGTCGGGTCCTTATCGAGCATTTTCTTTATGATCTGGTCAACTTCTCCATCTTTGGAAAACTTGCTTAAAATCTCCTCGTTCGTCTCAACGCCGAAGATCCTCAAGATGCAAGAAGCGGGAATTTTTCTTTTACGATCAATTCTCGCGTAGAGAGCTCCGTCAGCGTCCGATTCAAATTCAATCCAGGCTCCTCTCGAAGGAATTATTTTCGCTCCGAAATATTTTTTCCCGCGAGAAAAATTAGCGGTGAAATAAACTCCGAAGGAACGGGCTAACTGCGAAACGATGACGCGCTCAACGCCATTCACTATAAATGTTCCTCTGGGAGTCATTAATGGCATGTCCGCTAAAAATATTTCCTGCTCCTTCATCTCCCCGGTTTTCTTATTTGTGAGACGCGCCTTAACTCTCAAAGTCGCGTCGAATGATGCATTTTGCGCCTTCGCTTGATACTCATCGTATTTCGGCTCGTCTAAAACATAATCTATAAATTCCAATTCCAAATCCTCTCCGCCGTAATCCTTGATCGGGGAAGATTCCTTGAAAAGATCCTTAATTCCGTCGGACAGAAACCAGCGCCAGCTCTCGAGCTGGATTTCCGGTAAGTAAGGCAATGCGACTAAGGGTTCGCGATAATTAGAAAAATATTTTTTCTGCATAAAATTAACAACCAAAAACCCCTTATTCTTTAAGGGATTCGCTTTATATTAGGTTATTTATGATTTATGGGTTTGCACCCTGGCCTATATTTAGGACGTGTAATTTTTCATCCAAAACTCAATCGTTATTTCCATTATAGACGTATCCAAAAACATGTCAACCCCGTTGTGTGTAAACAACGGGGTTGGGTTAGAAGAGTTAATTAAATTCTCGAGGCTTGGTTTTTCTCAATGCTTGAACTTTCTTATTCCTAAGCCTTTTTAGGGTTTCTTGATGATCCAGGCCAAAGAGTTTAGCAATGCATCCGGAAGCTTCCCATAACTCCTTTTCGGTTGCGTCAACCCAAAAGAGTTTAAGTTTTTCCTCAAGTTCCTCCTTTCTCGCCCCCATAGATTTTTTGTTTCGAATCTCATAAGCCTCCAAAGCCAGAGTCAACCAAACAACAAAATTAGCCATAGCCCCTCCTTTTACTGAAAACATTATACTCTCGAAAACGCTTTTGTAAACAAAAGGCAAAATGCCGTATTTGCGCTATCGCGTAAATACGGGATAGATGAACTTGTGACTTTATGCCTTCTTCTCGCGGTAGTTATTCCAAGTGACAAGCAATGGCGAGGCGATAAAGATTGAGGAATAAGTTCCTGCGACAATGCCGATGATTAATGCGAGGGCAAAATATTTTGTCGCCTCGGCACCAAGAAAAAATAGCGCAGTCAAAACGACGAGAACCGTGAGAGAAGTGTTAATGGAGCGGGTTAAAGTCTGGCTCAAAGATTTTCCCACCGTCTCTTCAAATGTTTCTTTCTTGGCAAGCGTCAGGTTTTCTCTAATTCGGTCGAAAACGACGATCGTATCATGAACGGAAAATCCGAGGACCGTTAAAATCGCTGTGACGAAAAGAGTGTCTACTTCTACTCCTTTAAAATGCCCGAGAAGCGAGAAAACTCCGAGCGGAATAAAAACATCGTGGAAGAGGGCTATAACGGCAAAAATTCCGTAGAACCAAGATGAGACCGGGAGGGAAACTTTCCTGAAAGCAAAAGCGATATATAAAATAATCGCGACGAGCACCAAAATCATCGCCCAGATTGAGCGTGAGCGTAGTTCCTGACCAATCGTCGGCCCGATTGTATTCGCGCTCGAATCTTTAATCTCCCCCAATTTCGAAAGTTCTATCGTGATTTTTTGCCGTTCATCCGTCGAAAGCTCGCGAGTTCTTATGGAAAACCCGGCATCTCCCGCGGGCTGGACAACAACTTGCCCCAAATTAAGCGCTTCCATTTTCTGCCGGACTATATTTATATCGGGGCGCGAACTATATTGAATTTCAATAAGCGAACCTCCGGTGAAATCAATCCCAAATTTCAGCCCGTAAAAAGCGAGCGAAATAACGCTCGTCGCGACCAAAATTATCGAAAATATATAACTGAATTTTCTAATTCTAACTAGCCCCATATAGAGTTCTCATTATCTTTCTTTCTTGGCCTTTGTTCGAAAATTCAAGAGCGCGTAAGAACGTCCTTGTTATCGTAATCGCGGAGAGCATGCTCAAAACAATGCCAAGCCCCAAAGTCAGCGCGAAACCGGAAACGCTCTGGCTACCGAGATAAAAAAGTATTACTGACGTGATTAAACTCGAAACGTTGGAATCCCTAATCGAAAGCCACGCACGGGAAAATCCCTCCTCCACCGCCATCGCGAGAGATTTTCCGCCGCGAAGTTCTTCTTTCGTGCGTTCAAAAATCAGAATATTCGCGTCAACCGCCATACCGATAGATAAAATGAACCCGGCGATGCCTGCGGCGGTCAGATAAATTGGGATTAGTTTGAAAAGAGTTAGAGCAAGAGACGTGTAAATCAAAAGGGCGATGACGGCAATCAACCCTGGCAGGCGATAGAAAAAAATCAAAAATAGGGCGACCCCAATTATCCCGTAGAACCCGGCCTGAAGCATTCGATTCAAAGTATCCGCGCCAAGATAAGCGCCGAGAGTTTCTTCCTTAATCAAAGATATGGGAACTGGCAGAGCCCCGGAATTTAGGTTTCTGACAAATTTCCGCGCTTCCTCGCGAGAGAAATTTCCGCTGATGACCGCTTGTCCTTGCGTTATCTCCTCGCGAACAGTCGGCATGGAAATCGGGATGCCATCAAGAAAAATCGCCACGGGCTTTCCTATATTTTCTTTTGTTATTTTCGCGAAAAGGTCGCGCCCCTCGTTGTTAAATTCGAGGCCGACGGTCGATTCCAAAGTTGTCTGATTATATTCCAACAAAGCCTTCTGCAAAAATCTTCCAGTAAGCTTCGTCGGCTCGAAGGAACCTAAGACTCCGACAAAATCTTGCGCATCCTGTTTTTTCTGAAGGTCTTCAATAGTCACACCTGTCTTAAGCGTCTGGAATTCGAGATAAGGCGTCTCGCCTATTATTTTTATCGCGTTATTTACGTCAAAAACTCCCGCCAGTTCCACGATTAGCCTATCTTCATCTCCCCTCTTTTTAACTTGAATTATCGGCTCGGATACTCCAAATAAATTTACGCGGTTCTCGATTATGTCCCGGAGCCCGGCCATCGCTTCCGATCTTTCGGAATCCGGGATGGAAGATGTGTCTGCCTTATATTCCAAACTTATCCCTCCCTGCAAATCCGGTCCTAAACTAAACTCTCTCTTTAAAAAATCAGGAGTAAAAGCAAAATGCCCGGCAATATCAAAATAACCGGCTAATATTCCCAAGATTATAAACAATGCCGCCAATATTCTCGATTTCCACATATATTGAAAAAGTTTAGCATATCTATTAGGATGGATACAATTTGCACGAATAAGGAGGCGGAATGGACATTAAAATCATTGTAGCGGTTTCAAAAAATGGATTCATGGATATCCCCGGAGTTCAGATGTCAAAAGAAGACCGAGAATTTCTGAGAAGTAAAATTAAAGGCGAAGCGGTCATAATAAGCCGCGGCACATATGTAAACGCTCTGAAATTCAGGGGTGGCAAGCCTTTCGATTGCAGCGAGATTATTGTAATCACAACGAAAGAGAATCTTTCTTTTCCTAGGTGTCGCACTGGGGGCTCGCTCAGAAAGGGGCTTAGCTTACTCCAAAACAGAGAGAAAGTTATGGTGCTCGGAGGACAAAAACTTTATAGTGAAGCGTTGGCTCTGCCGGAAACATCTACAATCTACCTGACCGAAATAGATGTGGAATACGACGGGAAAGTAAAGTTCCCCGAATTCGATTGTTCTTACTTTAAGTTAATTCACTCGGACTCGCACGATAACGCAAAACCGCCCGTCACCTTCAAAATATTCAAGCGATCTTGCCCCCTTTGTCTTTCACATCCGCGCAAGTTCTTCGGCAATCCCGTAAAGGAAGAGGTTTTCTGGGATTTCTATCAGCATCGCGGGAGATATATTGCCATATACAAAAAAGGGCATACGCATGTGATAATGAGCAGAGAGGAAAGTCAAGAATTGGATAGCTTTGTCGCATGGTTAAAGTTTGAACACAGGGAAGGGTGGAAAACTCCCTGGCGCACTCTTGGGTTCGATCATGCGCATGTTTTTTTCAACTGGCGAGCCGTTGCTCCAAATTAAAAAGAGACCCAGTCCGAAAATATTCTCGGACTGGGTTTTAATAATTTACTGACTGAATTTTTCTTTGAGTTTCTCCTCCTTTTTTTTAATTTTTTCCTCAAGACCGCGCCTTGCGAAATCGTATTCATTCATATCGGCTTTGATAAAGGAAGCAATTATTGGATAGGCCTTCTGGATCAATTTAAATTTCTCCTGCGCGACGTGGCGATAATCCGGGTGTCCCTGCGAGCCAGTCCGAAGCTCTATTTCCCAAAACGCCTGCCGCACATTTTGATATTGATAAAATCGCACTCGATGAAAAAGAGTCGTCGCGTATTGCGCGTGCTCCTCTCCGAGCTTTGACACAATTTTTTGATAAAGCTTTTCCACTTTCTCCATTGCTTTATGAACATGATCCGCGAGCCCAGCCTCTTCTATCTCCGGAGGAACATCATATCCGTGGACAACCGTAAAAAACTGGCGTTCTTGTGTGTGCATGCGGTGACGGTGCAAATCGCGATACGCTCCCGCGTTCAAAACAATCTCAAAGCGCATGAAAGCGTTCTCGAACGCTCTCCCGACTTTCTGCCATCGCTCTCCCCTACCTTCGAGATATTTTGCAATAATCCGCTTCTTTTCCTCCGCGCTCATTTTTTTTGCGGCGTCAATCAAATTCGCCCAGCTTGATTTTGATGCAGGAAAAAGTATTCCGGCTACTATCGCCGCCTCGCCGTCCTGATCGTAATTCGCAAGTAGGACTTCGGCCTTGCTGGCTTTAATGACGAAAGATTCGGCCTCCGGTCTGATTCTATCTTTTTTGCCGGCCAAATATTTCTGGTATTCCTTGGATTTCACCTCGTCGAGGCGCAAAAGTAGCGAGCCAAT
>MFIO01000015.1:0-1733 GCA_001780775.1 Candidatus Giovannonibacteria bacterium RIFCSPLOWO2_12_FULL_43_11c
AGGAGCTGGTACTCAAAGAGTATAAGGACAAAATAAAGGTCAACGACTTCCATAAATATCTGAATCGGCTAATCGATATCGTAATCAAGAAATTCTGACATGAAAAAACAGATCACATTGCAAAATAAAAAAGTCGCCTACACGCTCCGCAAGAGCAAACGGGCACGCCGCATGCGCCTTGCGGTATATTGCGATGGGTCTGTTGTAGTAACCACGCCGCACGATCTTCGGGAAACGGTTGCCGAGCGATTTATTCGGGAGAAAACTGAGTGGCTATTCTCGAAGTTAGCATTCTTCAAGCAGTTTGAAGGCAAGCCGGTTGCGCGATATAGCCACGATGATTATCTCAAATATAAAGATAACGCCCGCGCGCTTGTTCAAGAGAAAGTCGAACGTTTTGCCAACGAGCACGGAAATCGATACAACAAAATCAGCATCAAAAATCAGAAAACGTGCTGGGGCAGTTGTTCGCGGAAAGCCAATCTGAATTTTAACTATAAGATATTGTTCTTGCCGGAAAACGTTCAGGACTACATCATTACCCACGAACTTTGCCACCTCAAAGAATTCAACCATTCAAAACGATTCTGGAAACTGGTCACTGGCATGTTTCCGGATTATCAAGAAGTCAAAACCGAGCTTAGGAAACATAGTATGAGTTTGAGGTAAAACAACAACAGCTATCCTAAAGTTGTTATTGTTTTTTTATCGAAATAACTATGCGTCTCGGTCGCAAAACCGCCTCGATAGAGGCGGTCTTACGATAAAAAATGTTGTCTGCGGTGGGGGTGAGATTCGAACTCACGGCGCCCGTAAAGGCGCTCCGGTTTTCAAGACCGGTGCATTAGACCGCTCTGCCACCCCACCAGAAATTGAGTTTATTTAAGGTCGTATTTTTTTATACGATAGGCGTCCTTATGGTCTATCTTGCCTTCTTTGTCAGCTTTGTCCAATAATTTCTTTACTTCCTTTTTTGATATTCCGGATGGCTTGCCTACATCATGCCTTGCCATCTCATTGAGAATTTTTCTTTCTTTATCGCTAATATCTTTTTTGCTTCTTAGAAATTTATTAAAAACTTCCTTCTTTTTTATGTTTTTATCAAAAATTGCCATATATTTTATATTACTATTTCTTTCCACGCCAAGTCAATTTTATTTTAATTATGTTGGCGGGATCGCGCCCTCTTTTAATTTTTATAAATTAGTTGTTCGGGCGGGATAATATTTTATCCACCATCTCAATCTCGCCAATAATACCCGCGATTAGCTCATATTTTCTGGCCTCTTCCAAGTTTACCCATGCGTGATCGATGCTCTCCGGATTTAAGCGAACCTCTCCCGATTTCCATGGCGCGTAAAAACTTAGCGTTACAACCGGAATCTTATCCGGACGTATGAAAGTCATATCGAGGAGATATTTTATCTCGCTGACTTCAAGCCCGACCTCCTCGGAAACTTCTCTTCTTAAAGTTTTCTCGAGGGCGTTATACCAAACGCCGTGATCGTTCGCGGGTTCGTTTATATAATCATCAATGCTTAACCCTCCTCCCGGCACAGTCCACAACCCCGGCCACGCCTTTTTGTTTAGCGCGCGCTGGGTGATTAAATATCTGTTGTCTTTATAAACAATGCAAGTCGCGACAATGCGATGCAGTTCTTTATTTTCAGGGAGATTCATATCTAAATTATATCACTGACAGTGAGTAGAACCTGCCTGCCGGCAGGCAGGGA
>MFIO01000015.1:1798-24154 GCA_001780775.1 Candidatus Giovannonibacteria bacterium RIFCSPLOWO2_12_FULL_43_11c
CAGGCAGGGATTCGCAAGGAGGGCGGAGGCGACAGGATTCGAACCTGTGTGGGGCTATTAACCCCCGCGGATTAGCAATCCGCTCGTTTAAGCCACTCACGCACGCCTCCGCCCTCCTTGCGATTATTCCATTCTATCTATTTTTAAAATTTTTGAAAGCTTTTGACATTCGGATGGTATATGTGCAAAGATATTTTTGATTATAGTTAAATTCGGGGGGATTGTTAACAATTTGGGAAAGGAAGGAGGTAGGAAAATGGATAATATTGATGAGGGAACTTTTGGCGCTCTTGTTTGTAGGAGCGAACAGATGAAAGAAGTTTGCAGGACCATCCAAGAAATAGGTAATGCGGATGTGACTGTTCTGATTGAGGGCGAAACCGGAGTCGGTAAAAAGCTGGCGGCGCGCGAATTACACAAGAGAAATCCGCGCCGCAAAGAAAAAATAATGGGCTATGTCGATTGCGCCGCTATTATGCCAGAGGTAATTGAAAGTGAGCTTTTTGGTCATAAGAAAGGATCTTTTACAGGATCGTATTACGACAGGAAGGGATTATTCGAGTTTGCTAACGGAGGAACAATCTTCATTGATGAGATTTCCAACTTGTCGCCAGATCTCCAAGGGAAACTTTTGCTTGTTGCAGATGAAGGAAAGATTAGACCAGTCGGCGCAAATGAATATTTTGGCGTCGATGTAAGAATAATTGCCGCGAGCAACAAAAACCTAGAAGATTTAGTGCGAAAGGGCGAGTTCAGAGCCGATCTATACTGGCGGCTCAATGTTTTACCGATTAATATTCCTCCGGTGCGGGAACGGCGCGAAGATATTAACTCTCTAGCATCGCACTTCATGAGGGAATTTTCTGCAAAGCATTCTAAAGAATATCGTGATACCGCGGATTGTTACACGGAGAGTTTGAATCTTATGAAACTTGAGGGGAATGTGCGCGAACTTCGAAATCTCATCGAGCGCGAACTTTTCATGCCTGGGGCAATAAAGCGTGTTGCGTTTTCTGAACAGCGTAAGTCAGTTATTCCAACCCGTATCGACTACGGTTCCAACGGCAAGGTTAGACCTCTTCCTGAAATATTAGACGAGGTTAAAATAAAGTACATTGCATTAGCTCTCGAGGAAGCTGGGGGAAGCAAGACAAGAGCTGCTGAGTTGCTCGGAGTGAAAAGAACGACGCTACACTTAATGATGAAACAGCTTGGCATAGGTCATTCTCTTCTCTAGGTGTAATGTTGATCTGCCCCGCCGGTTGCGCATGCGCAACCGGCGGTATTTCATTTCGCCACAACAAGGCCGGTGACTTCCAAAGCGCCGGCCTCTTTTAATACGCGCGCGGCTTCGGAAAGCGTGGCACCGGTTGTCAATATGTCATCAACTAAAATTATTTTTTTATTCTTAATTTTTTCCGGGTTTAGAACCGCGAAAGAATCTTTTTGGTTGAAAAGCCTTTCTCTGCCTGCAAGCGAAGTTTGCGAGGTCGTATTTTTTGATTTAATCAATACGTCTGCAAAATATTCTAAAGAAGTTTTTTTAGAGAACTTTTCCGCGAGAAGCTCCGCCTGATTATATCCTCGGCTCTTTTTTCTCGCAATCGAAGCGGGGATCGCGAGCACGATAACTTTTCCCGCAAAAAACCGCATATCGGGCTCGATTAACTTAACCAATAGATCAGAAAATATATCCGAGAGACCAGATGCTCCGTAGTACTTGAATCGCCTAAGGGCTCTGCTCAAAATTTCGTTTTCATATATGCCCCAATGGTATAACCTGTCTAAAAATAGCACCGAGGCCTTGCTACGCGGATTTTTTCGTGTCTTATTAACACATTCTTTGCAAAAAATGTCACCATTTTTGTCACACCCAGCGCACCTATCAGGGAATATCAGAGAAAGTACCTTGCCAAGAGTTGTGTGGATAAGCGTTATCATATGTTATTATGATATAATATAAAAAGCATGATGCATGGAGATACCTTTTCTAAACAAGCTGTTTCTTGGTGACGGGTTTGCTCTTTTCAAAAAAAAGTCGCAAGTTCTTGGTGTCGATTTAGGGTCATCAAACCTTAAAATTGTCCAGCTCAAGAAAGAAAGAAGCAGAATTCTACTCGAAACATATGGAGAAATTGCTACTGGCCCGTATGCGGATTTACCGGTTGGAAAAAGTGCCCATCTTCTGGATGCTAAGGTTCGTGAGATGATGATGGATTTGATGAAAGAAGCCGGCGCTAAAGCGGAGCAAGCCATTGTTTCTTTGCCGCTCCGGTCCAGCTTCATTAAGGTCATAAGCTTTCCCATAATTTCCGAAGAGGAGCTAAAAGAGGCGATACCATTCGAGGCGAGGAAGCATATTCCCGTGCCGACGAATGAAGTTGTCCTAAATTGGATGGTTTTGCCGCAGGGGGAATTTTCAAAATCCGGAGACGAGGGTTTTATAAAAGAAAGAAAAACGCAGGACATTTTGCTTATTGCGATCCATCGCGATGCCATTGAAAAGTATCAAAATATTTTTCAATCAACAAGGCTCGGCGTGAAGGCGTTTGAAATAGAAATATTCAGCTACGCCAGATCCGTTTTATCCAAAGAACTTCACCCTTCGTTGCTAATTGATCTTGGCGCGCAATCGACGAGATTCGCAATCGTTGATTACGGGGTTATTCGTATGGCACATACTATTGATCGCGGATCACTGGAGCTTACAGACGCGCTTTCGCGATCGCTCGGGATAGAATTCGACAGAGCCGAACACTTGAAGTATGACACAGGTCTTTCTTCCAGGCCGGAACATAAGGAAATAAAAAGTGTCATCGAGCCCATCTTGGATAATATTTTTTCCGAAGGAAGCAGAGTGATTTCCGAATATTACAAGAAGTACGGGAGATCTGTAAAAAAAGCTTATCTTTTGGGAGGAGGAGCCCTCCTAAACGGAATTCAAGATTTCGCGGTATCAAGGTTTGGAATAGAGGTAAGGTTTGCGGATCCTTTCAGCAAAGTCGAATACCCAGCGTTTTTAAAAGAAACTTTGAGAGAAATTGGCCCGACGTTCGCGACGGCTATGGGAGCCGCGCTCAGGGCTATAGAAGAATAAAGCAAATTAAAAAGTAAAAAATTAAATGGCCGATCCATCATTAATACCAAATAGTTCGCAACAGTATATAAACCGACCGCGGGAATCCGTCGGGATTTTAATGGTAGCCGGCATTTTGATTTTCATATTGTCAATTTCAGCGCTTGCTGGACTTATTTTCTATAAGCAAGATCTTTCAAAACAAAAGGATAGCCTCATCGGGGAGATCAAAAAACAAGAAAAAGAATTCAATCAAACGTCCATTCAGGATTGGGCAAGGACTGCGGAGGCCATAGATTTGGCAAAGCAGATTTTGCAGGAGCACAGTTATGTCTCAAATGCTTTTGCGTTTGTTCAAAAAAACACTCTTCCAGACGTCAGATATTCAAAATTCGAATTCGACGCGGATAGCAAGAAAATAAGCCTCGGCGCGGAGGCGAAGGGCTATGCGGCGATGGCGCAACAGCGCCAAATTTTCATCAATAACCCGGCTATAAGCTCCGCGACGGTTGGTGATTTCAATTTGGATAAAACGGGGAAAGTCCTTTTCTCGGTCGATCTTATCTTTAATTCTTCTCTTTTAACCTCGCAATAATGGCAAGAAGCGCACTCGGAGTCACATTAATACTATTAAGCGTTCTGGTCGGGGTTTTTTGGTCCTATCCGATGTGGAACGAAATTTCGGTGATCAAGGCCAAAAAAGAAGAGATTCAGTCTACCCTCGATCGCATAAATGCGCTGGCCAGAAAGAGAGATGAAATCCAGGAGCAATATAACTCGCTGTCTCCCGATGATCTCGTGAAACTCAATGAGTTTTTCCCGAAAAATCAGGAGCTGGGCCTTCTCATTCTTAATATTGATAAAATTGTTTCTTCAAATGGGATGATTTTGAAAAAAATAAATGCAAGTGAGAATAATAAAACTGGCCAGCAAAAACAGGGCGAAGAAGTGGAAGAAAGGTTTTCTGATTTTCCGTTCCAAATTTCAGTTTCAGGAAGTTATAATTCTTTCCTGTCTTTCATGAAAGCGCTTGAGAAATCAAGGAGGCTTATAGATATAGATAGGCTTACTTTCGATTCCGGGTCTGTCGGCGCGGACGGGAAGATAATAAAGAGCGATTTTTATGAATATTCTATTAGCGCGCATACTTATTGGAAAAAATAATTTATGAGTCGGCAGAACATCTTAACAATAATTTTAGCCTTATCGCTCTTGGCCGGAGGCTACATTTGGTATTCATCCTTGTATCCGAGCGCGAATGACGAGAATACAATTAAAGAAGAGCAAATTGTCTCGCCCGAATTTTTGGCAAAAACCGCGCTTTTAAGCAAGACGCAAATAGACGCTGATTTTTTCAAGAGCGGCGTTTTCTCGGAACTTGAATCTGGCCCGGCTCTTCCGCCGCCGCCTTCAGAAATTAATGGAAGAGTGAATCCATTCGCGCAGTTTTAATATTCCATGGCTGATAATCGTTTTGCCGATCTTCTTTTACAAGCAAATCTTGTTACAAAAGACAAGATTGAATGGGCCAAGAAGGAAGCGGAGACCACGGGCTTATTTCTTGAGGAAGTTATAGAAAAGCTCGGCGTTAGCCAAGCACAAATACTGGAGGCGAAATCAAAAGTAACGGGTATTCCTTCGAAAAGTCTCGATGGCAGGAGGGTTCCTTTTGATATTTTAAAACATGTTCCGGAGGATTCCGCGCGCACGTATAAATTTGTTCCGCTTGGGGCAAAAGAAGGGGTATTGGAAGTAGGTATAATCGACCCGTCGGATCTTGATGCCAGGGAAGCCCTGCAGTTTATCGCATCCAGAGCGAATATGCCTTTTCGAGTCTATCTCATGTCTATCCCGGATTACCGGCAAGTTTTGGATGAATATAAAGGGCTTGGCGGAGAGGTTACAAAAGTGTTGGGCGAGCTAGAAACAGCCTTGCGGGATGAGTCTCCTCCAGGGCGCGCGGAAAATTATGAAGGGTTTGGTGTCGCGGATAAAGTGATCGAGGACGCGCCGATTACAAAAATGGTCGCGGTTATTTTGAAGCACGCGACCGAAGGAAAAGCTTCCGACATACATATTGAGCCCGCCAAAGACAAACTGCGCGTCCGCTTCCGTGTGGATGGTGTCTTGCATACAAGTCTGATTCTCCCTTTGAAAGTTCATGAAGCGATGATCGCTCGGATAAAAATTCTGACGAATATGCAGCTTGACGAAAAAAGGAAACCGCAGGACGGGAGATTTTCGGCACGGATAGACAATCGGGATATCGATTTCCGAGTTTCCGCTTTCCCGACTGCCTTCGGTGAAAAAATCGCCATACGCATACTGGACCAAGAGAAGGGTATCCGGAGTCTCGAGGAATCCGGCCTTATCGGGAGGAATCTCAAAGCAGTTGAAGCCGGCCTTTCCGAGCCGTACGGGATGGTTTTGATTACTGGTCCCACTGGGTCTGGAAAGACGACGACGCTCTATTCAATGCTTAGCACGCTGAATCAGGATAGATACAATATAGTCAGCCTTGAAGATCCTATAGAATATAATATAGCTGGCGTAAATCAGTCGCAGGTCAGGCCGGAGATCGGCTATGACTTCGCTTCGGGATTGCGCTCTATTTTAAGGCAAGATCCTGATATAATCATGGTAGGCGAGATACGCGACCGCGAAACCGCGCAACTCGCCATACACGCGGCCTTAACCGGCCACATTGTTCTTTCAACCCTGCACACTAATTCGGCGATCGGCGTCATCCCGAGATTAATCGATATGGGAGTCGAGCCATATTTGATTCCGCCCACGCTCAATCTCGCTATCGCCCAGAGGCTTGTCAGAACCCTTTGCCTGGATTCAAAAAAAGCAATGCTTCTGACAGGATCCGTAAAAGAGAGGATTGATAGTGAACTTAAAGACGTGTCCCAGGAGGAACGCAAGAAAATTACGTATCCGAAAGAGATTTATCAGGCGCTTCCATCGGCAACTTGCCCCAAAGGGACTTCCGGTAGAATGGCGGTTTTTGAAGTCTTGGCGATGAGTCCGGAACTCGAGAAAATAATTCTGAAGGCGCCCACAGAGGGGGATATAATGGCGGAAGCGAGAAGGCAGGGCATGCTCACAATGAGAGAGGATGGGATAATGAAAGTTCTTCAGGGTAAGATCGGCATCGAAGAACTTTCGGAAGTTATATAATTAGTATTTTAATAAAATTTTATGGCTGGAAAAGATAAAAAAATATTACTTGTGGACGATGACGAGTTTTTGCTTGATATGTATTCGCTGAAGTTCAGAGAGTCGGGGTTTCAATTAGAACTCGCGCGTGGAGGAGAAGAAGCGTTGAAGCTTCTTCGCGGAGGGCTTGAGCCGGACGTAATACTTTTGGATATAGTAATGCCAATGATTGACGGCTTCGAATTTCTAAGGGTTATCGCGAAGGAAAATCTCAAGAAAAAAGCGATTGTTATTATCCTGTCCAATTTGGGGCAAAAAGAAGATATAGACAAGGGCATCGCGCTTGGGGCGAACGATTATCTAATAAAGGCGAATTCCACCCCGTCCGAGGTTGTTAAAAAAGTAGAGTCGGTTTTTTAGATTGATGGCAGGAGTTAAGAATTATGATTCAGAGCTTAAGGATTTAATTGAGGCCGTCTTGCGGGAACAGGCCTCTGATTTGCATATTTCCGTCTCTCGCCACCCGACTTTAAGAATTGACGGAAAATTAACTCCGCTCGAGAAAAAGCCAGTTTTGATTCCAGAAGACGCCAAAGGACTCGTTTTTGCAATGATGGACGAAAAGGCTAGGGAAAGATTCATCGAGGATAAAGAATTGGATTTTTCTTATAATTATCAGGAGAAGGCAAGGTTTAGGGTAAATGCGTTTTTTGAACGCGGGTTTGTCGCGGCGGCCTTACGGTTAGTCCCTATGGACATAAAGACTTTAACTGACCTAAATTTGCCGGAAAATCTCTTGGATTTTGTAAGAAAAAAGCAAGGTTTTTTTCTCGTTGTCGGGCCGACCGGCCACGGCAAGTCTACCACCCTCGCTTCTCTTATAAATTACATCAACCACGAACGCTACGAACATATCTTGACGATAGAGGACCCCGTCGAATTTTTATTCACACAGGATAAATCCATCATTGACCAGCGGGAAGTAGGTTTTGATACAAAAGGATTCCATAAGGCGCTCCGTTCAATGTTCCGGCAGGATGTGAATGTCGGAATGATTGGAGAGATGCGTGATCACGAAACCATCTCGGCCGCGGTTACCGCCGCGGAAACTGGGCATCTGATTTTATCATCTTTACACACAAATAACGCTGCGCAGACCATCGACCGCATAATTGATGCTTTTCCTTCAACACAGCAAAACCAGATACGCTCCCAGCTTTCCATGAGTTTGCTCGGAATTTTCTCGCAAAGGCTTGTCCCGAGGATTTCTGGAGGCTTAATCCCAGCATACGAGATCCTAATCGCGAATACGGCGGTCCGAAATCTTATTCGCGAGAATAAGGTGCATGAGATAGATATTGTTATCGAGACGAGCTCCGAGCTAGGCATGATTACGCTGAATAAGTCGTTGGCGGTACTCGTCGAAGGGCGGGAAATTACTCTTGAGACGGCTTTGGCGTATTCCCTGGATCAAAAAGGCCTCGGCCATTTACTAGGCAAGAAACTTTAATGGCCTTATTTAATTATCAAGCGCGAACGCCAGCGGGCGAGGCAAAATCCGGAACAATTGAAGCCCCGAATTTAGAATTGGCCGTAACCGCGCTTCAAAGGCAATCGCTTATAATAATCTCTCTGGCTCCGGCTGTTGATGAAAAGCCATGGTACCAGATGGATATTTCATCTTTTGGCGGCGGAGGGAGGGTTAAGCTCAAGGATATTGTTATTTTGTCCCGGCAAATGGCGACCCTTTTCGAGGCCAGAGTTCCCGTAGTCGATTCTCTTAGGGTCCTAGCGGCTGAGACGACGAGGCCAAAACTTAAAGAAGCCTTAGTGATAGTTTCGCAGGATATTCAGGGAGGGCTTTCCATAGCACAATCCCTCTCGCGCCATCCGGACGTCTTTTCGACTTTTTATGTCAATATGGTGCGTTCTGGGGAAGAGTCCGGAAAACTTGAAGAAATTTTCTCTTACCTCGCCGATTATTTAGAAAGGAATTACGAATTGGTTTCTAAAGCGAGAAGCGCTCTTATATATCCCGCTTTCGTATTTTCAGTTTTTATCATAGTTATGTCTTTGATGTTTGTGCTTGTGATTCCGCAAATTACCCAGATCCTTGTCGAAAGCGGAGTCGAAATACCGATATATACCAGGATAATAATGAACCTTTCTGAATTTATGAAGAGCTACGGAATTTTTCTTTTTATACTTTTGATTCTAGCTGGAGTCGGATTATGGCGCTATTCAAAAACGGAGAAAGGAGGCCTCATAATGTCCGCCTTTTTTCTCGACATGCCGATAGTTGGCCCTATTTTGCAGAAGTTTTATGTCGCCCGTTTTACTGACAATTTTGAAACGCTTATTGCCGGCGGAGTGACAGTTTTGCGATCTTTGGAATTGACTGGTGATGTTGTTGGCAACCCAATTTATAAGAAGATGATAGAGGAAGCGGGAGACGCAGTTAAAGGAGGAGCTCAAATTTCTGAAGCGTTCGCGCGGCATAAAGATATGCCTGCCCTCGTCGTCCAGATGATTAAAATAGGGGAGGAGACGGGAAAATTGGATTTTATGCTAAAAACCATGGCGCGCTTTTACAGGAAAGAAGTTGAAAATACGGTTGACAGTATGGTCGGCCTGATCGAACCGATTATGATAATTTTATTGGGCTTCGGCGTCGGGATTTTGGTGGTGTCCGTCCTTATGCCTATATATAACCTCTCCTCGGCGATATAATTCTTATCCACAGCAAAGAAACCCCCTTTAAAATATAATTAAGTGTATAAAGTCGATATTAACTTTAAAGGTCGTTTTTCTTTGCAAAAATATATTAAATGAAAATTTCTTCAAAAAAAGGGTTTACTCTTATTGAGTTGTTGGTTGTCATCGCCATTATCGGTATTCTGGCCTCAGTTGTATTAGCTTCGCTAAATACGGCAAGGAGTAAGGGCAATGATGCTAAGACAAAAGCCCAATTATCTGGAATAAGAGCTGCGGCTGAGATCTATTATGATAATCAAAGTCCAAATGGATATGGAGGCACCTCCGGATGCGCGGCTGGTATGTTCAATACATCGCCCGTAAAAGAATATACTAATGCTAGTCCCTCTGCATTTTCGAGCGGCGTGACACTTGTATGTAATGCTTCAGCGACGGCATATGCTGTTCAGGCAAATCTATTGAGCGAAACAGGACAAAATTGGTGTGTGGACAGTGTCGGTAATTCAAGAAAATCAGCTACTGCTCTAGGAACAAATACCGTCTGCCCATAACTATCAAGCTTTTTTCAGGACAGAAGAAAGGTTCAGCGTAATCCAAGCTGGGCTTTTCTGTTATAATAAAAGTAATATGAAAAAAGGCTTCACCTTGATAGAATTAATGTTGGTGTTTGCGATAATAGGAATCTTAGTGTCTCTTGTGGCTGTGCAAGTCGGCGCCTCGAGAAACAAAGCTAACGATGCTAAAATCAAGGCGCAGGTTTACGGGGCTAAGGGTGCGGCGGAAATTTATTTCGGGACGAACGACGGATACGGATTAGCTAATGCATCGCAAGCGACAGGTGGTGCTACTTGCACGGGCAATATGTTTGCAGATCAAAATTCTGGAATGTCCTCATACGGTAAAGCGACAAATTATCCTCCTGGTACAAATTTAATCTGCGTTCAAAATTTATCCACTTTTGCATTCGCGGCGTCCATGTCGGTAATCGAGGATTATTGGTGCGTTGATTCGATCGGTAGCCCCGGCTTGATAACCATTTCAAATCCCGGAAATATTTTATCTTCAGACGACTCTTGTCCTAAGATGGATGCGAAATAATCTATCTGGAGACATAAATACCGAAGTCGGACTTCGGTAAATCAGTAAAGTTTAATCTAAAGAGATGTCCCTAATTTCTTGATAGGAATTTTCTCTGATCCACTCCTCGATCCCATCTCGATATTTATTGCTTCCTCCGTAGAATTCAGATAGCAATTTGGTGTCGAGTATTGATGGAAAATTTTTCCCTCCAAGATAATCCAAATGACTAGACCATTTGTATGTTTCTAAGAATTTAAGTGCGTTCTTTAAATTACTTATTTTACCCCCTTTCCATTCCGGCTCTATGATTTCCAGCGGGTTTAGGTGAATATAATATGGCAAATATATGAATTGGCGTTGTTCTTCCAAATTTATAGCTTTGTACTTTCCTTGAAATAGAGCTCCAACCCTTTCATATTTTTTGTTGAAATAATTTGTATATCCCGTCCCAAGTTTTCTCATAAATGTCGTAATCCCATCATCCTCAACCCACTCGAGCATTAAATGGTAATGATTTCGCATTAAAACAAAAGCATATATTTTAACTAGTTTTTTTTGACCACTATACCGAAGTCCGACTTCGGTAAGATTTGAAAAATTTGGCTCAAAATAATGCCTTTCATTGTCAGCATTTTCAGTGCCGTTAAAAACAATTAAAGAGTACAAAAAGCGTATGCGATCACTGTCCTTTATAAAAATATCTCTTTTTTCTACGCCACGGTTATAAATATGGTATATTCCATCGCCTGGCTTAGTTCTATTCATAGTGCCTATTATACAGTTATACCGAAGTCCGACTTCGGTAAGGTGTTTATAAGTTTCTGGTCTAAAATAAATAGATGCCCTTATTTAGTTTAACTGTTTTCGTCTTCGGCCTTGCGATTGGGAGTTTTTTGAATTCGATAGTTTTTCGGTATAACACGGGCGAGAGCGCCGCGAATGGCCGTTCCAGATGTTTCAATTGCGGGAGGAATCTTTCTTGGATCGAGTTGATTCCAATTTTGAGTTTTCTGATTCAGCGCGGGAAGTGCAGAAACTGCTCGTCCAAAATTTCCTGGCAGTATCCGGCGGGAGAGCTTTTGACGGGAATTCTATTTCTCGCGTTTTTTATCAAGTGGCAGGAGAATTTTTTTGACAATACAGGCCTTCTCGTTTTCTGGTTTTTGATTTCCTCTTTCTTGATATTGATTACTCTCTATGACATAAAGCATAAAATTATCCCGGACAGTTTTTCGTATTCTTTTTTGGCACTGGCTTTCTTATCCAAATTTATTTTTTTTGAAATAAATCTTCTAGATCTCATTTTGAGCTTGCTACCAGCCCTTTTTCTATTCTGCCTTTGGCTTTTTTCAAAGGGGCGCTGGATGGGTTTAGGAGATTCGAAGCTGATGCTCGGAGGCGGGATTTTCCTTGGATTTCCCGGAAGTATCTATGCCGTGCTTCTTGGCTTCTGGATCGGGGCTTTATTTGGAATCTCCTTGCTTTTGGGCTCAACCAGAATTACAATTAAAAGCGAGATACCGTTCGGCCCGTTTTTGGTTTTAGGTATAATTTTAGCTTTTTTCTTCCCGGGATTTTTCTCTTTTCTTAATTTTTTCTATGCTTAGGATTAAAAATAAAACTAGCGGATTCGACAGGAAGGCTGTTTTTTGGTCGGCGGTCGGCTTATTTTTAATTCTGTTTTTATTATCCCTTAATTTTTTTGGAGGCGTTTCCAAGAATGAAGTGAAGCTCACAATTGATTTTGGAGACGGCAATAAAAGAAATTTTATAACCTCCGCGAAAGAAGGCATAACGGCGTGGGGGTTGCTCCAGCAAGCAAACGCGATTTATGGAATACCACTCGAAATTGAAGGAAAGTTTTGGCCACAATCAATTAATGGGATATCAAACGTTAATGGCGGAAAGAAATGGAATTTTTATTTAAACGGGCGAACGCGCAAGGAGGGTCCATATGAAACAAAACTGTCAGGGGGCGAGAGAATATTATTTAAATTCGAGTAACGTGAAGAATTCTCGCGGATTTACGCTCGTGGAAATGCTGATAGTCATTATTATTATCAGCATTGTTACTACAATTTCGCTTGTCGGGTACAAAAATTACGGCGCTCGCCTAAACGTTAGGAGAAGTGCAAACGAAGTGGCTCTCGCGATCCGCGAAGCGCAGGCGAATGCATTGGCTGTTAAGGGATATAATCACGATAATAATTCCGGAACCCCTCTGTTATTTACTTCCTGGGGTGTTTATTTCAATAAAACTGTTTCGACAACCCAGTTTAATATTTTTGTCGATTCAGATGGGGATAAAAGCTATGATTCGGGAGAATCTGTAAAGACTGTGAATATAATGAACAGTATTAAAATTTTTGATTTGGCTAAAGGGCGGAAAACTAGCGAAACAGACGGCAGCGTTGATCGCTTGGATATCATCTATCAGCGTCCGAATCCGGATACGACCTTGAAAGCGGATGGAGGAACTTGTTCCGGCGCGGTTATTTCCGGAACTTGTCCTGACCTCGAAATAATTCTCCAGGGGCCCGACGGAGGACAAAGAACGGTCGTAGTTTGGTCAACGGGGCAGATATCTGTCGAATAATATGAAGGGGTTCACACTTCTCGAAACTATTGTCGCAATCTCGGTGCTTACGATTGTTATTTTGGGGCCTTTAGCCGTAGCGACTACCATTCTTTCAAATTCAAGTTTTTCATCGAATCAGGTGATTGCATATAATCTCGCGGAGGAAGGAGTAGAGTTTGTTATAAATAAGAGGGATAGTTTAATTTTCAAAGCCGTCTATGATGGAAGAACTGCAGACGATGGCTGGAACGATTTCAAATCAACAATGGGAGGTTCTAGTCAGTGCCAAAACGCAAGCAAAAAATGCGGAGTTAACGTTACAAATGGTGCTGTATTCGATTGCAGTTCCGGGTCATATCCGGCGAATCAAACCTGCACTTTGCGCAAAAATAGCACTACTGGGATTTACAGTTATGCTCCCGGCGACCCGATTACTATCTTTGAAAGGAGAATTTTTGTTGAGTCTGGAGGATCCGACGAAAAACAAGTCACAGTTACAATTACATGGCGAGAGAAAAATGGGGGCCAGCGCTCATTTACTTTAGAAAGATATGTTTACAACAGAAAATAATAAGGGCTTTACACTTTTAGAAATGCTGATTTCCATGGCGATATTCACGATTGCCGTTTTTATCGTTATGACGACCCTTTTTTCGATTACAAATGTCCAGAAAAAAGTTATCGCCAAGCAAAGCGCGGAGGATAATTTGCGATACGCTTTTGAATCTATGACGAAAGAAATGAGAACGGGAAAGAAGTTCCATTGCGGGACGAGCGCAAGCGACGTTTCTTTAACTCCTCAAAATTGCACCTTTTCTGCCTGTCAATCCAGTTCATTAAATTGCGGCGTTTCATTTACCTTTCAAAATAGCGCTTTGCAAACGGTAACGTATCAAGTCGTAAATAATCAACTTGTGAAGTCTTCCGATGGTAACCCACCCGATTGCGTTAGCGGTCCTTATATCAATTGTCAAAAGCTGACTTCTCTGGATCTAGTCATAGTCAATAAAGTCAATTTTTACGTCAGTGGTTCCGCGGCGGGAGACGGATTGCAATCTCTAGCGACTATCGTTCTCGAGGGGCAGGTTTTGGATCCAAAAAATATTGGAACGGCGAAGCTTAATTTGCAGACGACTATTTCTAAAAGAGGTTTACTTGACCAGCCATGATTTATTCAAAGGCCTGCCTGCGCAGGCAGGGCATCGCATTATTGTTAAGCGTTATTATAGTATCCATTATTCTCGCGGTAAGCGTGGGAGTTTCAAATATTGTCTCGACGGAAATTTCCCTTTCCAACACCAGTCGCCAGTCCCAGCTCGCTTTCTATGCCTCCGATGCCGGAGTCGATTGCGCGATTTATTGGGATACTGTCCATGATGGAAATGGAATGGATGAGAATACCCGTAGTGCCTTTGCAATCAGTGATGAAGATGGCGTGCTGTGTGGGATGCAAAATCAAATAACGTGCAATGGCTATAACTCTTGTGTAGGCGGAACACCTTCTTGCGTGGATGCAAGCGGGAATCCAAGTTCTTGCGACCCCACCGTAACATTAGGAAAATCTGAATTTACCTTTTCGTTGGGGAATGGCTCCTGCGTGAAGGTTATAGTTAATAAAAAAGAAGATTATACAAATCCTCTTTTGCCGGATATTGAAGCTACTATCCACGCCGATGGTTTCAGCTCTGATTGCAATTCGACTTCCCCGCGAGTTTTTCAACGAAGTCTTGAAACAACTAGTTTCGGTGATTAGACTAGCTCGCCCCGTTAGAAATTTTTGGTAAGATATTGGTATGAGAAAGAAGATTATTTGGGTAAATTTCTAACGGGGTAAATGGCGGATGTAAAAGAAAGAATCAATAAGCTCAAAAAAGCGATAAATAAATACCGCTATCAGTCCCATGTTTTAAATAAGCTTGAAATTTCAGAGGAGGCGCTTGATTCGCTCAAGCACGAACTGAAAAAACTTGAGGATGAATATCCGGAGCTTGTAACTTCGGACTCGCCGACCCAGCGCGTGGCGGGCGAACCATTAAAAGGATTTAAAAAAATCACGCACCGGGTTCCTATGCTTTCCCTAGAGGACGTTTTCTCGGAGGAAGAATTTTCAGATTGGGAGAAACGTATTACCAAGCTCTTGTATATTTCAAAAACACCCGAGTTTTTCGCGGAACTTAAATTCGACGGGCTCGCGGTCAGTTTAGTTTATAAAAATGGCGTTTTGGATTATGCCTCCACGCGCGGTAACGGCAAAGTCGGCGAAGATGTTACGCAAAACATTAAAACAATAGAATCAATCCCGCTTCGGCTTGAAAAAAGTATTGATGGCGAGATAGAAATTAGGGGAGAAGTGATTATAACCAGAAAAGGTTTTGAGAAAATTAACCGCGAGCAGAAAAAAAATAATGAGCAGGTTTACGCGAATCCCCGGAATCTTGCGGCGGGCTCGCTTCGCCAGCTCGATTCAAAAATTACCGCCTCGCGCCGGCTAGATTTTCATGCTTATGACATCGTCGGGAATCTTGGCCAAAAAACGCATTCAAGAGAGCATGAAATTTTGCGCGAGCTCGGTTTTAAAACAGATAAAGAAGCGCATATCGCAAAAAAGCCGGAAGATATTTTCAGATTTAAAGAAAAAATAGAAAAAGAGCGCGAGAAGCTCGAATATGAAATTGATGGGCTTGTAATACAAATTAACGACAATGCAGTTTTTGATAAATTAGGCGTTGCCGGGAAAGCGCCTAGAGGAGCGATTGCATTTAAATTCGCTCCGAAAGAAGCGACCACGATTGTGAAAGATATTTTGGTGCAGGTGGGGCGGACCGGAAAATTAACGCCGGTCGCGGTTTTGGAGCCGGTCGGGATCGGCGGGGTTACTGTGTCCCGCGCCTCACTTCATAACGAGGAAGAAATCCTACGGCTCGGGCTTAAAATTGGGGATACGGTAATTGTTGGTCGCGCCGGAGATGTGATTCCTGATGTGAGAAAAGTTTTGAAAGAATTTAGGAATGGCAAACAGAAAGAATTTCACATGCCCAAAGTTTGCCCAGTCTGCGGACACAGGGCAGAGCGGGACAAAGATAGTCCGTTGACGTTTTGCAAAAATAAAAAATGCCCGGCGAAACACCGCAAAAATTTATATCACTTTGTCTCCAAGCATGCTTTTGATATAGACGGCATCGGGCCAAAGATAATAGAGGCACTTTTGGACCAGGGATTAATCCAGGATGCCGCGGACCTTTTTGATTTGAAAGAGGGGGATATCAAACCCCTTGAGCGCTTTGGCGAAAAATCCGCGCAAAATATTATCTTTGCGATTCACACAAAAGAAAAAATTTCGCTTCCGAGGTTTTTGATCGCGCTAGGTATATTGCATGTGGGCGAGGAAACTGCCGCGGACTTAGCTGATCGCCTCGGTGCTCTCCTGAAAATAAAAGAAGCTTCGCTTGAAGAAATTAATGACATTGAAAATGTCGGAGATATTGTTGCGCGTAGCGTCTATGATTGGTTTCGCGACCCATACAATGAGCGCTATCTTGAAAAACTGTTACGCCGCGTTAGTATTGATAAATATCACCAGCCATCCGGGAAATTAAAAGGGAAAACATTTGTGCTGACGGGATCGCTTGAAACAATCACGCGTGATGAAGCCAAGGCGCGGATCCGGAAGCTTGGCGGAAAGACTTCAGAATCTGTTTCCAAGGAAACGGATTACGTCGTCGCTGGCACTGAACCCGGCTCGAAGCTGGATAAGGCGCAAAAATTAGGAGTGAAAATTATTTATGAAAAAGAATTCTTAAAAATGCTATGAGCGAAACACGCAATTGCCAAAACTGTAAATCCGAGTTTGTCATCGATCCCGAAGACTTTAAATTTTACGAGAAAATCTCCGTCCCTCCGCCAACTTTTTGTCCCAAATGCCGCCTTCAGAGGCGTTTGGCGACTTTTAACATTTTCAATCTCTATCAGCGCAAGTGCGATCTTTGCAAAAGCGACATGGTTTCCAATTTCCCGAAAGACTCGCCTTATACAATTTATTGCCAGAAATGCTGGTGGTCCGACAAGTGGAATTATTTGGATTACGGACAGGAATACGATTTTTCCAGGCCGTTTTTTGAACAATGGGACGAACTTTTGCATAAAACTCCGTTGATAGGACTATCAAACGACCATACTACGAATGTCAATTCTGAATATAATAATTTTTCCGGGTATCTAAAGAATTGCTATCTTTTGTTTCATGCAGATATGGATGAGAATTCATCATATGGATTTTATCTCAATCACACAAACGATACTCTCGATTCGTCAATAATGATTTCTGATGAACTTTGTTATGACTCGATGCATTCGTATAAATGTAGTCGATGTGTGGGCTCGCGTAGCCAGGTGGTTAATTCCATCGATTGTGTGTTTTTAATGGACTCCTTTAACTGCCAAAATTGCTTGGCATCTGCTAATTTAAGAAACAAGAAGTATCATATTTTTAACAAACCATACACTAAAGAAGAATATTTTCAAGAAATTAAAAAATGGGACCTGGGTTCGTATAAAACCTATAAAGAAATTCAGAGATTAGCCGAAGATCACTGGAAAACACTACCGCCAAAGCCGAACTTTGATGATTTTTCGACCAACTCTACGGGTAGTCATGTTTTCCAATCAAAAAATTGTAAAGAGTGTTATCAGGTGGATGGCGTAGAGGATTCGAAATTTCTTCTAATGTTATATGCTCCGCCAGTGAAAGATTGCTATGACGTTTCAAGTTGGGGAAATAATATATCCTTGTTTTACGATTGCTGTAATTGCGGGGAGAATGCATCTGGTTTGAAATTCTGCTATGGCTCTGGGATAAATCTTTATGATGCGGAGTATTGTTATCAATCCTTAGGAGGCTCCAATCAATTTGGATGTGTCTCCGGGAGGAAAGGGGATTATATCATTTTTAACAAGCGCTACGAGAAAGATGAATATGAAAAACTTCGCGCGAAAATAATCCAGCACATGAATGAAATGCCGTATGTTGATAAAAAGGGGAGGGTTTATAAATACGGCGAGTTTTTTCCAGTTGAACTTTCGCCGTATGCATATAACGAAACGATTGCATCAAACTTCTTTCCAACGAGTAAAGCGGAAGTTGAAGAACAAGGTTACCGTTGGCGCGAACCTGAACCACGAAAACACGATACGACTATGAAAGCGGAAGATTTGCCGGATCATATCAAAGACGCGCCGGATTCAATTTTGAATGAGGCAATTAAGTGCCAGAAATGCGAGCGGGGATTCAGGATTATACCAATGGAATTGAAATTTCTTCGCGAACGAAACTTGCCTTTGCCGCGCGAGTGTCCATTTTGCCGAATTGAAGAGAAATTTAACCAATGGGTAAAAAATTTGCGTCTGATCCCGCGCGTCTGCGATAAATGCGGAGCGAATTTCGAGACAAAATATACCAAAGAGGAAGCCCTGGTGGTTTATTGCAAAAAATGTTATCAGCAGGAATTTGTTTAAATGAACCGCGAAAAAAGAAACTGTCAAAACTGCAAGCAAAGCTTCGTCATCGAACCGGAGGATTTTAAATTTTATGAAAAAATGCAAGTCCCCCCGCCGACATTTTGCCCAATGTGCCGATTTCAGAGAAGGTTAATGTTTAGAAACGAACGCGCTTTATATAAAGACAAATGCGATCTTTGCGGGAAAGATATGATCTCGGTTTTTTCTCCGGAAAAACCTTTCAAAGTTTATTGTTCTCCTTGCTGGTGGTCGGATAATTGGGATCCTATGGAATCTGGCCAGGAATACGATTCCTCGCGCAACTTTTTTGAGCAGATGAAGGAAGTTCAATTAAAAGCTCCTTTCATGAATTTAATCGTGGCATACGCTTCTTTGGTAAATAGTGATTATGTAAATCACGCTGGCTCATTGAAAAATTGTTATCTTTCTTATAATGGTGATTACGGTGAAAACGTTAATTATACCGAAACATTTCTCAACGATAAAGATTCTATGGATTCAACTATGCTTGGAGAATCAGAACTTTGTTACTGGTGTATAAACGTAGGCAAATGTTTTAAGATATTTTTTTCCGAGGATTGTAATGATTCTCACAACATATATTTTTCAAAAAATCTTTCCGGATGTTCAAATTGTTTCGGGTGCATTAATTTGCGAAATAAAAAATATCATATTTTTAACGAGCCGTATTCCAAAGAGGATTACGAGAAAAAAATAAGAGAATTTCACCTCGATTCTTATGAATCCGTTCAGAAACTCAAAGAAAGAGTTTATAAATTCTGGCAGACCATTCCGCACAAATTCATGCATGAGCGACATAATGTAGATGTTTCTGGAGATTATGTGTATGAATCAAAAAACGCGCGTAATATGTATCAAGTAAGATATGTAGAGAATGGTAAATTTTCTCAGATTATAACAACAGCTCCGATCAAGGACGTTTATGATTACACAGAATGGGGCGGCGGAGCCCAGAGGATTTTGGATTCAATAACGACTGGCTTGCAGGCTGATTCGGTTAAATTTTCGTCTGGCGTTTGGGATGGCACGATGAATATGGAATACTCAATGTATAACGTTTCTTGCTCGAATAACTTCGGTTGCATTAATTTAAGGAAAAAACAATATTGCATTTTAAATAAACAATATACAAAAGAGGAATACGAAAATCTCCGCGCAAAGATTATCGAAGATATGAACAAAAATCCATATATTGATTCGAAAGGGAGAGTTTTCAAATACGGAGAATTTATGCCGTATGATTTGAGCCCCTATGATTATAATGAATCAACCGCGAGTTGGTATTTTTCGTTGCAGAAAGAAAAAGTTTTGGAAAATGGCTGGAGATGGCACGACCTAACTCCTTCGGAATATAAGGTTACTATGAAGCCGGAGGATATGCCGGATAGCATTAATGACGTTAAAGATGATATTGTAAATGAAGTTTTTGAATGTATCGATTGCAAAGGAGTTTGGCGCGTGATCAAGCCGGAATTGGAACTTTTGCGCCGTTTCGGCCTGCCGCTTCCGAGAAAATGCTCAAACTGCCGGTATAAAGAAAGACACTCAAGAATAAATCCGCCGCAACTTTGGGATCGAGCGTGCGCGAAATGCGGGAAAGCGATACAGACCAGCTATGCGCCCGACCGCCCGGAAATAATTTATTGCGGGGAATGTTATCAAAAAGAGTTTATATAAATTATGGAAATAAAAATTGTAAAAGACCAAATTAGCTTGGAAGAAATTTCCGAGATGGCGGAGAAATTGTTTGGGGATTTTGTGAAGGCCGTGGTGGATATAGAACAGGGGATTATGGGCGTTGGAGGAGAATTGCATGCCGATATTGAAGTCAAACTTATGGAAGAATGTGGATCAAAACGCGAAAATACGTGGGGTATTAATATTTATCCGAAAATGGCGGGCGAGGATATGATTGAATTTGATTCCATGGTCAATATTAAGCCCAGTTTAGGGAATCGCACGCGAAGCGTGGAAAATAATGAAATTAAAGATAAAATTAGGAAAGTATGCAGTTCACTCATAAAAACCTAGCCCTAGGGCGCTGGCATGAGCTATCGCTTTCGGAGCAGCGTGGAAATATAGGAAGCGAAGTTGGCAGGGCGAGGAAGTGGAAGGGAAAGGACGAGAAGATTTTTGAGGGAGCGTGGAATAGGGCGCTTGAGCTTTTTGATTTAACTCTTTCCGATCCGCGTTGGATAGGGCGCTTGCGCGAAATTGCCCGCGCCCGGGAAGTTTTCTGCGACGCGGTTTTTGGCGGGAGCGAATACTCGAGTTCGCTCGAAGATCTGGAAAAATATTTTTATCCGTTTGCGTTTAGCGCAAGAAATCATGATTTCTAAAGAAGAAGTCAAAAAATTAGCGGAGCTTGCTAGGATTCAACTGACGGTGAGCGAGGAGGAAAAATTAGAAAAAGACCTTTCTAATATTTTGGGCTATATTGAAAAACTGAAAGAGGTGGATATTTCGAATGTTCCTGAAATGACACACGCGACGGAAGCAAAGAATGTTTTTCGAGCTGACAAAGAAGTTTTAAGGGATGATATCTTACTTCGCGAACAGTTTCCGGAAAGCGAGCGCGGATATCTAAAGGTTAAGGGAGTATTTGAAAGAGAATGATAAAAGAAACTATAGAAAAACTGGAGAAGGGGGAGACCTCCGCGCGGGAGCTCGTCACGCATTATCAGGACCAAATCAAGAAAAAAGATTCGGAGCTGAATGCATATCGCGAGACGTTTGATGACGCTTTTGAGGTTGCTGAAGAAATAGATAAAAAAATAAAACACGGCGACACTCCGCGCGCGCTTGAAGGAATTCCTTTCGCGATCAAGGACAACATTTTAATCAAAGGCAAGATGTCCGGAGCTTCTTCAAAAATTCTTGAAGGATATACGGCATCCTACGACGCGACAGCGATAAAAAAACTTCGGGAAGAAGGTGCGATTTTTCTCGGACGCACTAATTGCGATGAATTTGCGATGGGTTCCTCAACCGAGAATTCAGCCTACGGCCCGACAAAAAATCCGGCAGATGTGACGCGCGTTCCGGGAGGTTCCTCTGGCGGTTCGGCCGCAGCGGTCGCGGCTGATATGGCTTTAGCGGCACTGGGATCGGATACAGGGGGATCTATTCGACAGCCTGCCGCATTTTGCGGGGCTGTAGGCTTGAAGCCGACCTACGGCGCGGTATCGCGCTCGGGTTTGATCGCTATGGCGTCTTCTTTAGACCAAATCGGGCCGATTACAAAATCAGTCGAAGATGCGGAGATTATTTTCAATGTGATAAGGGGAAGAGATGAATTAGATTCAACCAGCTTGCCCCGTCAGGGCGGGGCAAGTGGAGGCTTAGCCTCCAAAATAATCGGAGTTCCAAGGGAATATTTTTCTTTGGTTGAAGGAGGGAAGGAGGGCTTGGATGAAGATGTAGCGAAAAAATTTAGCGAAGCAATAGATTTTCTAAAAAATAAAGGATTTGAGATTAAAGAAGTTTCTTTGCCATCGGTCCGGTACGCGCTCGCCGCATATTATATAGTTATGCCGGCGGAAGTTTCCGCGAATCTCTCTCGGTTTGACGGAGTACGGTACGGACCGCGCGAAGACGGGAAAAATCTTTTCGACGTTTATGCTAGAACTCGCGAACGCGGATTCGGCCCGGAGGTCCAGCGCAGGATTATTTTGGGAACGTATGTTCTTTCAGCCGGATATTACGACGCATATTACGCAAGAGCGCAGAAAGTGCGTTATTTGATAAGGAAAGACTTTGAAAACGAATTTAAAAATGTGGATTTGCTTTTGACCCCGGTGTCTCCGCATCCTGCGTTTAAAATCGGTGAGAAAATTTCCAATCCGCTCTCGATGTATCTCGAAGACATTTACACCGTGCCAATTAACCTCGCGGGCGTCCCAGCGATTTCAGTTCCATTTGGTACGGTTTCAAAAGAAGGCAAAGAATTGCCAGTCGGCGTCCAGCTTATTGCGCCGTGGTTTGAAGAATCGCGTCTTTTTGAAGTCGGGAAACTTTTAGAGAATAAATAAACTTGTTGCACAGGTAGGTCTGGTTTAGCATCGGATTGTAAGTGATATATCACAGATTTATTCGCTACGGTAACAGAAGAGCGTACATGTAGGGTGGTTGTGGAATACTCAAAATTATATAAGTTTTAATTTGTGATAGAATCAACTATCATGCAAGATCCGTTATTTACCCTTCCATC
>MFIO01000016.1 GCA_001780775.1 Candidatus Giovannonibacteria bacterium RIFCSPLOWO2_12_FULL_43_11c
GGCGGGACGCTTGAGGAAATGAAGCGGATTTTAATGCTTTCGGGGGAATAAAAAATGTTTGAAAGAAACCTTTTGGCAAAAAGATTTCTTTCAATTCCTCTTGTGGTTTTGAGTCCGGATAGGAAAAATTTTAGAGTGCCCGAAAGGTTTTCGGTGGAAAATTTAGAGCATCCGTCCGTTAGTTCGTATCCAGCGCGGAGGGGTGTTTGATTGTCATTGTTTAGCCGAAAAACAAGGTTTTCAACATAGTTTTTATCAACCGAAATGCGCTCTAAATTTTCTAGACAAAAATTTTCCAATCGTTCGGCGGAAACCTGTTTTACCGAACACGCTTGCCAGCCTTGTTTCATTGTGGAAGTACAGCGATAGTAATAATATCGTCTCAATTTTCCATGAGTTCTTTTGTTGGTGAAACTTGAGGTCATGTGCGATCCGCATTCTTCGCACTTGATCAATCCGCCGAATAGAAAATTTTTGTGCGCTCTCAAATTTTTCAGTTTTTCTTTATGAATTTTTTGAGCAAGGGCAAAAATTTCTTCCGAAATAATCGGATCGTGAATGCCTTGATATATTTCTTCTTTATTTTTCACTTTGCCGATATACACAACATTTCGTAGAATATGCGAGATATTTGTTTTTGAGAAATTTTTGCCGGACCTATTTTTGATGCGCCTTTCTTTCAGCATTTGATAAACGCTTGCAGGGGAGCCGGTTTCAATGTAAGTTTCAAAAATTGATGTTATTTCTTTCGCTTCTTTTTGGTGAGGGATGAGTTTCTTGTCTTGTCGGATATAACCATAAGGAGTAAGCCCGCCGTTCGCTAGCCCCTTTTTCGCGCGCTCCAACATCTTATCTTTTGTTCTTTCGCTGGTTAGTTCTCTTTCAAATTGGGAGAAAGTCAGCATGATGTTTCTCAAAAGCCGCCCTGCCGGGGTTGAAGTATCGAATCGTTCCGTAATAGAAATAAAATCAACTTTTGCTTGCTCAAAAAATTCAATGAGTTGGTAGAAATCTTTTGGCGAACGGGTCAGCCGATCAATTTTGTAGACCAAAACCACATCAATTTTTTCTTTTTTCAAATCTGCGAGCAATTCCTGCAAAGCGGGACGTTTGATGTTCACTCCGGTATACCCGGCATCAGAATAAACCTTGAATACCCGCCAATCATTTTGACTATTCAAAAATGACTTGATTTTCTCTTCCTGCGCTTCACACGACGAAAATTCTTTCTCCGCCTGAATATCTGTGGATACTCTCGTATAAATTGCGCAGTTTTTCATACCTAAAGATTACCAAAATATATGAAAAAGAAAAAATGAAAACCCTAATTTCAAAAATCGCATATTCCCCTGAAACCATCAAAATCCAATTCATTTCGCACCACGCCGAAGGCGGGCGCGCTACGGAAGAAAACCCAGCCCCGCCAATGGCGGGGCGCATCATTTCAGATTTCGCTTTTTGGATTTGTGTATCAGATTCGGTAAAATAATTTCAAAAGCATGCCCCGTAGGGAACTTGTTCTCCTTCGGGGTTTGCGCAGGTTTTAAGTGAGGAGCCAGTTAGTAATAATGTTATAGTTAAGCTATGGATCAAATGAACCCCATGGTGTCTGGATTCGACCAAGCACAACCTGGAACCAATCTTCTGAGTATTTTGATTAATTTGGCTTTTGGATTTGTAATTGGGCTTATGATTTTCTTCGGACCCAAAGACGTCCTTGAATACGGCTCTAAACTAGCCGGGGAACTTATTAAATTAACGGGCTACGGACAGCAGATGGCGTCATTTGGATTTGCAACGGCCGCCGCGCCATACATTGTAATAGCGCCGATTGCCGGCATAGTGCTGAAAGAAATTTCTTCCGTCCGTTCGCTCAAAGGCTTTGCATATTTTGCAATTGCGGTCTTGGTTGGAGTTGCGGTTGCATACTTTAGCCAAGGCTACTTCGCGACTTTGATTTCATAGACAGAATAATGACTGATATAATTAATACATGTTTGAAATTTTAACCGCAAAACCCGTTTTGATAGGACTCCATCTAGGATTCGCTATTCTTGGCATTGATTCCTTTTTATGGCTGTTGGGCGAAATAGTCGCGAATGCGCAATCCGTTAAGCGTCGCGTCATTGCGGGTATTGCGGGCCTTATTGGCTACGTTTTGACATGGATAGTCGGCGGGTACTATTATGTCAAATTTTATGGACCATTGGTAAAGCCTGTCATCAAAGCTGGCTCTGCGCCTTGGGCTCACACTATTGCCATGGAGGCAAAAGAACATATATTCCTTTTTTCTATACCAATTGCCATCACAATTTGTCTTTTAGCGCGTCTTAGCGCGAGTGAGTTAGAATCTTTCGGTATCCGAAAAAACTTTATTTATTTGACAGCGATTATCGCCGCGCTCGGCTTAAGCTTTGGAATTATGGGCTTTATTATTTCAGCAGCAACGCGATGGGGCGCCATATAAAAAAATGGAAAAATTAAAATCAATTTACGCGTCCGCATATTCCGCGACACTTACGATTGCCTCGGTCGTTGCATTAACGATAGGAGCTGAACTGTCCGCGCCATTCAAGAACTGGCTCGCCGGATTTACGGGGCATCACTGGGTAACAAAAAGCTGGATTTCGATTATAATATTCGTCTTGTTCTTTTTCGTTTTTCGTATTGCTGGAAAATCCGTGAACGAATTGCGAACAAAAAGAGCGCTTCTTGTTTTGCAAACAATCTCTATTCTCGGCTTCATAGCCATCTTAGGGTTTTACATATACGAGACTTTTGTTGTTTAAAAACGTGCCGCGTTGATAAAGATATCTTTATATGCTATCATGGTGTAACAAAGAGCAATGATTCGAAATAGTCGAATTTCTAGATTTTGCTTGATGTATATTTAACCACTAACTTGTAAACCAAATGAAAGGTGTAATCAAAAAGATCACTGATAAAGGTTTCGGTTTCATCACTGCGGAGGGTATGGAAAAAGATTTATTTTTCCATGGAAACTCTCTGGTAGACGTTCAATTGAGCGAACTGCACGAAGGCGATGCCGTTACTTTTGAAACAGAAGACACTCCAAAAGGACCGAGCGCAAAAAACGTAAAACGCGCATAGTCTTTTTAAAAAACGCCCCCGCAGCTGCGGGGGCGTTTTTTTATTTATTTCATCTCGCCCCGCTTATACCGGCCTACGAGCTCGGCTTGGTCGAGGATATGTCCGTCAATCGCGGCGAGGACCTCGGACTTGGAGGCGCCTTCTTTCAGCGGCAATTCGAAATCAAGCGCGTAGACACGGAAAAAATATCGATGCTCCGAAGGCTCATATTGCGTAGGGGGGCAGGGGCCGACGTAGCCGGTTTTTCCAGTCCCATTATTTCCGCAAATCCCTAACAAAGCGCTCTCTGGGATATTGGCAGTATTCGGAGAGATATTAAAAATGACCCAATGATCAAAAACTCCGTCGGGCCTAATAGCTTTCGGAACGTCCGGATCGTCAACAATCAGCGCAAACGATTTCGTTCCGTTCGGAATACTTGAAATCTCTAGAGGCGGATTTATGGGTGCAACAGAGTCGCAAGTATATTTGCTTGGTATCAAACCGTTATTTTCAAACGCGGGACTGGTTAATTTCATTTCTCCTCTTTTAAAGAACTTTTCGCAAAATTTCCGGACCTCTTTTTTATAATCCTCAAGAGTTCCTTCGTTGACAATCTTAAAATCCGCGCGCGAACCTATATCCGGTATAGATTCTTCTGTTTTTGCTTTCTCTTCTTTTAAAAACTCTTCGAAAGTGGTTTTATCTTCTCCAACTTTCTCCGCGGCCGCGCGTCCCCTCTTCCAGCGCATCTCGGCATCGGATGTAACATAGATTATTAAATTTTTTTCAAAGCCGCGTATAAGTTTTTCGTCGGTTAGCCAACGGACTCCGTCAAAAATAACGATATCTGAATTGTCTTTCGCGATTCTCTGCCTAACAACCTCGGTAAGAGTCCCGTTGCCGTAAGCATTGTCCATCGCGATTGCTAATTTAGTCAAATTCATACGGGTTGCGTCTATTCCCCAAATCTTCAGAGTTTCATAGAGAACTTCAACAGACCGAACACGCCCGACGCGCTTGGGCCGGACGCATTCGGAAAGAAAATTCACAAACGTCCCCTTTCCCGATCTTTTTTCTCCCAGCAAGCCAATCAAAATCATAGGGATTCATTTTATCAGTAAATTACAGGCGAGACCAGCACCATCTACTTCTCTGCCATGGGTCAGTGCCATATTTCTTATACAGATACATGGCAAACGCCTCGTTCCCATCTTCTGAATAAATATCATAGCCAAGTTTTTTCGCTTCATCTTCCCAGTACCGCAAGTTAATTTGGTATCGGCCGATATCGCGAATGTCGTATTTTCCTATCACAACTTTCCCGTCTTTATCAAAGTGGCGGTCGTTAGACTCGCAGGTAGCGATCTTTCTCATAATACCTGGAATCTCCAAACTAACGCTCGGAGAAAGGGCATTCGCAGAAATCATGGCATTTTTTTCCAAATAAACGTCTTGGATATAAGTTGGGCCTGCCTCGTGCCCCACTTCAGGGAAAGACAAGGCTAAACTCACCAAAATAAAATAAATTATAAGCATATGTTCAATATAAAATCCCGCATATTGCGGGAATTTATATTGTTTCTATGATAGCAGATCTATATAAAAAAGTCAATAGTTGCGGGAAAATTGCCAATCTCAAAAAATGCTTTAAGAATAAGGGTTTTTGCGTAATTAACAGCCTGATCTTGGATAATTATGGAATAATTAAATCATGCCTAAACTTATTTTTGATATCGAAACGGTTGGTGAGAATTTTGATTCATTGGATAAAACTTCCAAAGAAGCCCTCACTCGCTGGATTAAGAAAGATTCCGATTCCGAAGATGAATACGAAAGAGAATTAGAAGCTTTAAAAGATGGACTCGGGTTCTCCCCTTTTACCGGGGAGATTGCCGCCATAGGGGTTTTGGATTACGAGAAAAATAAAGTCGTGATATATTTCCAAGCGCCCGGCGAAAACTTGAAAGAATTCGAGGAAGACGGAGTTAAATATAAGCCGATGACGGAACCTGAAATGCTTGAGAGTTTTTGGGCGGGGGCGAATAATTACTCCGAATTCGTAACTTTCAACGGGCGCGGGTTTGACGTTCCTTTTTTAATGATTCGTTCGGCAATACATAAAATAAAGCCCTCGAAAGATCTGATGGCTAATCGCTATCTCGGAAGCCAGCCTTCCGGAGCAAAACATATCGATCTTCAGGACCAGCTTACTTTCTATGGCGCCTTGAGACGAAAAGGTGGATTGCATATCATGTCGCGCTCTTTCGGCATCAAAAGTCCCAAGGACTCCGGAATCAAGGGCGAGGATGTCGGGCGGCTTTTCAAAGAAAGAAAATTTCTCGACATTGCCCGTTACAACGCCGGCGACCTGTATGCAACCCGCGACCTCTATACATACTGGAAAGATTTCCTATATTTTCAAAACGACAGGTATAAATATTGAAAATGGGTCGCATGTTGTGCACGCGACCCATTGTTAACTGAGTTAACAGAAAAAACTACTCATGAGGCGGCTCCAAGATGAGATCATTCTCGGGACCGAATATAACTTGGTGGTCGCCCTCTCTTACATC
>MFIO01000017.1 GCA_001780775.1 Candidatus Giovannonibacteria bacterium RIFCSPLOWO2_12_FULL_43_11c
GCCGCTATAGTTGCTCTAGCCTTGGCGCTTAAGATTTTCATAAAGATTCGCGTCCAGCATCCCGCTCTGATCGCGAACGGAGTTTTAATGATCATGGTTCTTCTGACCGTGATTCTCGCCAACCAATATTTAAGCGCAACACTGACTCAAATTCTCTAGTTTGTAAGAAGCGCGCAGTTATCCCGTCTCATTCTGCATAAGGTCAGGTATAATTATGGTTATTAACTTATCGGATTAAACAGCTAATCTATGCGTAAATTTTTATCTATTTTAATAGCGGGCTCGATGGCATTTGAGGCGCTTTTGGTGCCAGTTTCAGCTATGGCGCAGACAACATCGTCTACGGATGTATCGGCCATGATTGCCCAGCTTGAGGCCCAAATAAAGACGCTCCAGACACAAATAGAGGCCCTGCGGGCGGCGCGGGCTCAAGTCGCGTCTACGACACAGCAAACGATCCAGCTTATCCGCCAGCTTCGAGAAGGCATGAGCGGGGATGATGTCCGACTCTTGCAGATACTTTTAGCATCTGATTTAGAGATTTATCCCGATGTGCTTATAACAGGATTTTTCGGAAAGAAAACCGCAGAGGCAGTCAGACGTTTCCAGAGAAAAAATGGCTTACCGGGAATTGGTCTTGTCGGACCGCTTACCCTCGAAAGATTAAGAAAGCTTTTGAACGAACGAGGGCTCAACGAGGAAAATGACGACGATGACGACGATCACGACGGCGATCGGAAGGATAAGAGACTTTGCGTGAAAGTTTCCCCGGGGCACCAGATTGCCCCCGGATGGCTCCGAAAGAATAATGGAGAGCGCCCGATTGTCCCCGTGTGCCAAGATTTGCCGAGAGGAATTAAAGATAAGCTTGACGACGATGACGACAGAAACAATGGCAGGGGAGATACAACCGCACCAATGATTTCAGGAGTAATGGCAACCAGCACAAGCGCAATAGGAACGACTATAAAATGGTCGACGAATGAGTTCGCGACGAGCTGGGTATGGTACGGGACTTCAACGCCGCTTGCGAATATTAACGGAAGCAATGTTACCACAAAAAACCATTCCGTGAATCTGACTGGGCTTTTTGCCTCGACGACTTACCAATATGTAGTTGTATCCCGGGATAATTCCGGCAATACCGCGACTTCAAGCCAGCAATCGTTCACGACTCATTAAAATTAATGGCGCGAAAAAACCACGTTCCGCGAATTGCGGAACGTGGTTTTTTATGCTAAAATCTTCCCATGAATTATTTTAGGAAATTATTAACGCGGCCGTACGTTTTTTACCTTATTGGAGTTTTTATAGTAATTTTCGGAGTATGGTATTATTTCAGATCTTCCGGGAAGATTGAAATTGAAACGATTACAGTTGCGCGCGCCGAATTAGTTCAAGAAGTCAGCGTAACCGGAAAAGTTAAACCGGCCCAGAGCGTTAACTTAGGTTTTGACAAAGGAGGCAGGATTACGAGGGTTTTGGCCAAGGTTGGCGATAGAGTTTTGTCCGGCCAGACGCTTGTCGAGATTTATAACGCGGATTTAGTCTCGCAACTTAGGGAGACTGAAGCTGGCCTTAAATCCGAAGAGGTCAAACTTGAAGATTTTAGAAATGGAGCGCGCCCTCTGGATCTAAAGATTGATGAGGCAAAAGTTGATGAGGCCAGGCAAAATTTAGCTGACTATATTCAAGATTCGCATACCAAGGCGGATGACGCGATCCATAATAAAGTCGACCAATTCTTTTCCAATCCAAGGAGTCCTAATCCGCAACTGAATTTCAGCACATTTTCCCAACTTGAAGCGGATTTGGAATCCGGAAGGATTGTCGTCGAAAACAGATTTAAGGTTTGGTCCCAATCTCTATTAAAAATCAACGCCGAATCTAATATGTATGTTTTTTCGGCCGAGGCGCTGGAAAATTTGAGATTTATCAAAAGCTATTTGGATACCGTCGCAATCGCGATAAACGCGCTCGAGCCCGCGCCGTCGCTTACCCAAACTCAAATTAATGGCTATAAAGGCGATGTTTCTACCGCGCGGACCAATGTGAATACGGCAATCAATAATGTATCGGGAGCCGCGTCTAGCTTAAAAATCACCGAAAGCGAACTTTCGAAAGATCTCGCAGGAAGTACGAAGGAGGAAATTTTAATTCAGGAGGCGAGCGTTGAGAAGGCAAAAGCAAATGTAAGTAACATAAAAGCCCAGCTATCTAAGACAATTATTTCCTCGCCGCTGAAAGGCGTTATCACAAAACAAGACGCGAAAGTAGGGGAGATCGTCACTGCTTCATCGCAGGTCGTTTCGGTGATTTCAGACGTAAGTTTCCAAGTTGAAGCCAATCTTCCTGAAGCCGACGTTTCCAAGGTTAAGATAAACGACAGCGCAAAATTAACTCTCGATGCCTATGGGAGCGGCGTTATTTTTGAAGCCAAGGTTATCGCCATTGATCCGGCAGAAACCATAATCGAGGGTGTCTCGACTTATAAAATTACCCTCGAGTTCCAGAAAGAAGATCTACGTATAAAATCAGGCCTAACGGCAAATATCGATATATTAACCGAGAAAAAAAATGGTGTTTTGGCGGTACCTCAGCGCGCGATCCTGACGCAGAACGGGTCAAAGATTGTTCGCGTTGAGAGAGATGACGGGCGGGTTGACGAGGTCAAGATTGAATTGGGCCTTTTTGGATCGGACGGAAAAGTTGAAATAATTTCTGGACTCGAAGAGGGAATGAAAGTAATAATTTCTCGTGAACTTAATTGAGGTAAAAAATCTTGAAAAAATTTACGAAAACGGAGAAAATAAAACCGTTGCGCTAGGCGGCGTTTCTTTTTCTGTGGAGAAAGGGGAATTCATCGCGATAATGGGGCCTTCCGGTTCCGGGAAATCCACACTGCTCCATCTTTTGGGATTTCTTGATCGCCAGACCGCTGGAACGTACAAATTCGACGAAAAACAAATTGACGAATATTCTGAAGATGAACTTGCGAAAATACGGAATAAAAAAATCGGTTTTGTTTTCCAAGCGTTTAATCTGTTGGCGCGCGCTTCAGTATACGAAAACGTAAAATTGCCTCTTTTTTATTCAGATATTCCGGAAGAGGAATGGGACGCCAAAATTAAGAGCGCCGTGGAAGCGGTCGGCATGTCCAATCGGTTAACGCACGAGCCCGGGGAGCTTTCCGGCGGTGAGAAACAGAGGGCGGCGATAGCGCGCTCGCTTGTTTTAGCACCCGAGATGATACTTGCGGATGAGCCGACAGGAAATCTCGATTCGAAAAATAGCGAGGCAATAATCAAACTTCTCGACGAATTAAACAGAAAAACCGGGCGAACAATCATTTTGATAACTCACGAGGAATCAATCGCCAAATACGCCCAGAGGTTTATTCGAATGATGGACGGAAAAATTGAAAACGATAAAAAAATATGAAAACAAAACGCTTATTTAAAACGGCGATGACGGGATTGAAAACGCATAAATCACGCTCTTTTCTCACAATTTTGGGGATAGTAATCGGAATTACGGCGATAATATTAGTCATGTCCATCGGCCAAGGGGCGCAGGATTTGATTCTTTCGCAGATTCAAGGACTCGGATCGCGAACTATCGTCGTTATTCCTGGAAGAGAGCCGTCAGGTCCTTCCGACATCGCGCAGGTTTTCTCGGATTCCTTGAAGGAAAAAGATTTGAATTTGATATCGAGAAAAGAAAATGTCCCAAATGCCGAAAAAATTATGCCGATAGTGTTTGGAGGGGAAAGCTCTGCTTACGGCAATGAAACGTATCGTGCCACGGTTTTAGGAGCCTCCGCAGACGTATTTGACGTCTTTGATATTTATCCGGCGAAAGGTATTCCGTTTTCCGAAAGCGACGTCCGCGGCCGCCAAGCTTACGCTGTAATCGGAAGCAAGGTCAAGACGGAGCTTTTCGGCGAGTCCGAGGCCGTCGGGGAACGCATCAAAATCAAAGAAAAAAACTTCAGAGTTATCGGCATTCTCCCAAAAAAAGGGCAGGTTTCCTTCTTTAATTTCGATGAGATAATTTTAGTTACCTATACAGTTGGGCAAGATTCCCTATTCGGAATTAAATACTTCCACCGTTTTATCATCTCTGCGGATACGGAGGAAAATATTCCGAAAGTCGTTGAAGATTTGAAAATTACTTTAAGAAATTCGCACGGGATAACGGATCCAGAAAAGGATGACTTTTTTGTCCAGACGCAGGCGGACCTCGCCTTACGCATTGGAACGGTGACGAACATTTTAACGCTCTTACTTGTTTCAATTGCGGCAATTTCCCTCGTTGTCGGAGGGATCGGCATTATGAATATAATGCTCGTCGCGGTGACGGAGAGGACGCGCGAGATTGGATTAAGAAAAGCGCTTGGCGCGGCAAATCGGGATATTTTGAGGCAATTCTTATTTGAAGCTGTAATTTTGACTGGCATCGGCGGGATTCTGGGAATTTTGATAGGAGCGCTATTGGCCTTCGGAGTATCGTTAATTCTATCGAAGGCGCTCGGCTTATCTTGGACTTTTTCTTTCCCGGTTTTTGGAGCTGTTATAGGCTTTCTTGTATCGGGAATAATCGGATTGATTTTCGGAATTTATCCCGCTAGAAAAGCTGCGCAGAAAAATCCTATAGACGCGCTTCGATACGAATAGGGCTTGATTAATGGCGCTTACTCGCTATAATAGGCAAAATCGTTGATTTAAAAAGGGGAGGTGGTTTAATTGAAAGAAGAGTTATCGAGACTGTTTTCGGCATTTACAAGAGCCGAGGCGGCTTTTGAGCTTACTGACGAAGAAACTAAGGTTTCGCGATGGTTACGCAGACTTCGCGCTAAATGGCTCTTGAGAAGAGCTCGCCGATTGTTTGAGAAACACTTGGAGGCAAAAGCAGAAATCACGTCGAGAGTCCTTAATATCGGCGCGCGAATATATTTTCACTCTGCAGATTATATGCGCGCGATTAAATACGCGAAAGATATACTAAAGAGGGATATCGGGGCAAATCAGCGCGCGTTGGCTTTGGCGATTCTCGCGGAATGTCACGAGATGATCGGGAATTCAGAAAAGCCAGAAGACACTTTTAAGCTTATTTTCGCGGAGCTTGATCATAAGCTCGAGCCAATAAACCAAATCCGAATCCTGAGGTCTAGGGCAGGATTCGAAGGCAGGCGTGGAAATATCAAAAAGGCCGAAAGGTACATTAAACGAGCGAGGAATATCGCCGGCGAGAGAGGATTTGTCGACGAGCTTCATAAGCTCGACGCGCTCGAAATGATGCTTTTGAGGAAGCGATAAGCGGGGAGTGTCGCGAGACATTCTCCGCTTATTTATTTTTACTAAAAATTCTGCTAATCTTTTTCTATGCGCGAATTAAAAAAATCCCACCGCTTGATAGGGCATTTCCGCCCACAGAGGTATAAAATCA
>MFIO01000018.1 GCA_001780775.1 Candidatus Giovannonibacteria bacterium RIFCSPLOWO2_12_FULL_43_11c
ATTCAAATCTTTATAATCGCGGTAAGGCTACAGGATGGATGACAGATTACAAAATAGTTTAGATATTGTTTATATTGCAAGCGGCGATAGCGATTTCATTAGAACCAAAGAGAATATATTAAAAAAACAAAAACATATTAAGTTTCTGGCATACGAAAATAATTGCGCATGGGAAATTAGAATGGGCTCTTGGTTTATAAGCCTCGATTCCATAAGAGCCGAGATAGAAAGAACCCTAAAAACATAACGAAAAAACCGGGCACTAGGCCCGGCGAGGTAACTTAAATACAGTATATATCCACCCTATTTGAAAAGTCAAGCTTATCCACAGCTTTACTAGAAGGCTTAGTTTAATCACTGACTATAACAACCGAAAGAAAGCTACCAATAAAGTGCTCCAAATAGCACTTGCAATAGTATAAATTTTAATAAGAAACTTGGGCTATTACACCATCTTTTCGCTTCACCGAAATATCTTCTTCAATTTTCTTTAATCTGCTCGTGAAAAACATATCAGCGATATTTTGAACCAATTTTCTTTGAGCCAGATCATGCTTTAAAGCAATGAGAATAGTAAACCAAGGAGAGTTAGAGAGAGAAATATAATTACAAATAGTCCGACAATATAATCAAATATTCTTATGGGCTTTTTTCTTGTAAAAAGATTTCTTATGCTGTCCAAGACAACATCTCCGGGGAATTTAAAATCACTAAAAAAACCTTTGTGTTCCGTTATTTTTTTGTCAGTTGTTTTATCTTCTACCATACTTTAATTTTTTTCTTTGAGCCAAGACATTTGAGGATTCAAATACTATCGAATATATTGAAGGACAAAATCTTGAAAGTTTATTTTTTCGCCATTTTCATTCAAGATTTCACTTTCGGACCCTAAGAGAGTAACTTTAATGCCATCTATGGAACACGAATCATTAAATTCATAGGTTCCGTAGTTAAAGTGGAATTCGGCATCACCAACTGAAAGATTCAGTCCAGGAGAATTATATACAAATGTCATTTTTCTATTAATATCTTTGAGCGTAGAATTATAACCTAATCCCGTTCCATTTGTGGCAATGTTTGGTGTAACTAAAGAAGGATTTATCGTCGCGGTTTCCATTTTTGATTGACCAACACAATAGGTTTCGTCATTTAAAAACACAAATTTCTTAATCGTATACGTAGCATTAGATGCGAACTTAATATGAGGTAAATTGTATGCTCCTGCAGGTATTAGAGTTGCAGAAAAGGTTTGGGCCTGTGTCGAGAACGTTCCATCTTTTGTGAATCCTTCATTGTTGATTACAGATTCGATCATATATGCGTATATCTTCCCGTTCTTTAGGCCTGTTACGTTTGCTAAATGCCTTGTTGATAATCCGGAAATAGATTGGATTACTTTAGATATACCATTGCCGGAGATAAAAATTTTGGAATATACGGGCGTGTTAGTAGTCCATTCAAATTGTGCAGAATATAGAGTTGGCGTGATACTTACGATATTTGTTTGTAGCTGTGTGCTAGTTGATGATTGTATCGAGGGCGTGGGAGTAGGAACTGGTGAAGGTTCGGGAGTAGAAGCTGGAGCTGGTGGAGGGGGTGTTGCGGTTTGAATTGTTGTTGTTGAATTCGATGCTGGAGGTGATGTTATAACTCCAGATTGCGTTAGTAATGTCGCAATTCTTTTCCTTGTAAGAGGTCCGAAATATCCAGATGCCGGAGAGATTTCATTTTTTGATTGCCAGTTTACTAATGCCTGTTTTGTTAGATTTCCAAAATATCCAGACGAAGGCGTTACTTTTAGAAAATTCTGTAAACATTTTACGTCCTCTCCACTAGACCTGACAGTTAGATCACGCAAAAAATTACAGACGGCTGAAGATGAGCCTAGATTTGGAGTTACTGTGGGTGGGACACCACGCAGACTCGATTCAACATTTATTACTGCTGTTTGATCTGCTCCGAAGGATTTTAAGAGTGAAAGGATCGCTTGTATTTGAGTTTCTGTAAGTGCCGCACTGGCTTTTATTGGAATCGACGCCAAAGAAAGCAAAACAGCTAAAAGTCCTATTATTAAAATATTTTTCATATTAATTTCTATCTTTATCTAATAAACACAAAGTCTCGCGCTAGCTAGGCCTTGCGGCCTCATGCCTCGTAAGCACTTTTTAATTATTGCTTATAACCTAGCATATTTCTCAACAAATGCAAGACTTCTATAATTCTCAATAATATTTGCGCTTTTTGCTAAGCTATGTATAATTATTATGCGGGGTAGAGAAGCAGTATCTCGGGAGGCTCATAACCTCCAGACCCGGGTGCAATTCCCGGCTCCGCAACAAAGTAAGATTTTATGGTAATACTATTAGCTATTTTATTAGCGATTTATGGTGGAGTGTCTTACGGCGCCGAATCTTCTCTACCGGGAGATTCCCTGTATCCGATAAAAACGGATATAAACGAAAGGGTTACGGGTTGGATTGCTTTATCGGCAGAGGCCGAGTTGGAGCACCATGCAAGTTTAGCCATCCGCAGATTAGAGGAAGCGGAAAAGCTCAAAGCCGAAGGCAGGCTCGACGCGGAATTAAAATCAAGACTCGAGGGCGAGTTCAGAGAGCATGTAAAGGCGGCTGACGAGGAAATGGATAGCCTTGAAGAAAAAGGAGAGTCAGAAAAGGTTTCATCCGTGCGGACGAAAATAAAATCATCCGTCAGCGCGAAGGGGAGTATTTTAGGAATTACAGAAGTCGAAGTTGAAGACGAATTTGAGAGCGAAAGCGAAGTTGAAATAAATGATGATGACGAAAGCAGCGTTGAAACCAGCATCAGATCTAAAGTCTCCGGAGATTTTGGCGAACTCGAACTCGAATACGAAAGTGGCGATCTAAAACTTTCCGGGAAACTGGCTCGGGCGAACCCGTGTGTCGATTGGAAAGTCGATACGGTTATAACCAAAGATATGCCTTCCTCAAGCGTTACTTTCGATATAAAAAAGACCAGCACAGCCGAAATCTGCATTCAGGTTTTGGGCAAACCGCAAGAGATAGAAGTTAGGGTTCCGAATGTCTCCGCGAATGCCGATATCACTGTCAAAATAGAGAGTAAAGTCGTCTATTCTGCGAAATTGAGATAAAGTTTTTCTCGAATTTACACAAAACCCGTCTTACATACATATCCACATTGTGTATCTTTTTGAATGACGGCGTATTATAATTATAGCTTAGAGTGAAAGTCGCTTTATTGGTATAATAAATTTTTTTTAATGAATAATGTAAGTGAAAATCGCAATTTTGGCTTTTTTCTTTTGGCGGTTATAGCCATGTTTTTATCGGTTCTTTATACATCGCAGGCCACAACTATTGGCACCAACGTCAGCGTATCCGGGACTTTGGCGTCTACGGGTAACGCTACGCTTTCGGGCACTCTGGCCGTTACAGGCACAAGCGCTTTTACCGGTGATACCACATTCAACGGAGACTTGAATATAAATAAGACAACAGAAACGGCAGTTTCTTTTGGGACGGCCGGCATCAACTTTGATTCTAATACCTTGGTTATCGATCCGTCTAACAACCGCGTTGGAGTTGGATCATCCACTCCTATAACGGAATTCGGAGTCCAAAGTGCAGCAACTACGACTATTTCTATTGGGTCTACTGGATCAAATTCCGGCGGATGCATACAGTTGAAGGGGACGGATGGCATTAATTTCCGAATTTACGCCACGGCATCAACATCTATCACGAAACAGCTTCACGTTGAAGCGGGTAACTGTAAATAGAAGCATGAGAAAAATTCTCATAACAATTTTCGCGAGCTTACTTTTACCATTATCCGTTTTGGCCGTAACCGTTACGGATGAGATAGTTTTAACCTTGCCATCGACTGGTGATTCATACGGTCTTGTCGCCACTTCTAATTTTACAACCCTGACTGTAAATAATGACAATTTCGTTATTGTTCTTGCTGGAGGCGATGGGTTCAGACTCAGGTCTACAGACAGGAGAAAATTAACGAATGATGCAGGCATATCCATAACATGCGACACCACTGAATCTTCAATATCTTCCGGTAGCGGGAACGTAACAGTTACCATAACTCCTTCGGGGACATGTGGTTCAAGCGTGAGTGGAGGCGGTGTGATTAGTAGTGGTGGCGGCGGAAGTTCCGTGACATTGGCCCCAGTGGTTACACCACCACCTACAAATGTGCCTGCTTCTCCTGTTCCGGCTCCAAAAATTCCTTTGGCAGTTTTTACGAGGGATATCGCGCTTGGTTCAATCGGCGATGACGTAACTCAACTTCAAGCTCTGCTCGCTTCTGATACTTCAATTTATCCGCAAGGAATGATAACTGGCTACTACGGTCCGCTTACAGTTCAAGCTGTAAAGCGCTTCCAAGCGAAATATGGATTGCCGCAGATAGGCAGAGTCGGACCGATGACGAGAGAAAAATTAATGCAGGTATTCGGTTCAAAGAGTTCTACCTCAGCAACAGAACCTTCTCCGGTGCCTCAAAATCCTTCAGGGCGTTTATTAACTAAAACTTTAAAAGGAAGAACACAGGATGAAGAAGTGAACATCCTTCAGGAGTTTTTGGCCAAAAATAGCGAAATCTATCCCCAAGGGCAAATTACCGGATACTTTGGTCCACTTACCGAGAATGCGGTAAAGCGCTTTCAGGCGAAATATGGAATAGAAAAAGTTGGCATTGTCGGACCCGTAACTCGAGCAAAAATAAACGAACTCATCAAGGACGGCCAAAATCCATAAACGCGTTAATTAAAATCATTCACAGCAATCCTAGCAGCTAAGTAAGACACCGTGGATTCCGCTCCTTGATTCAGATTAACGCTTTTTTCCCCTAATCCGTCATAACACCCTCCGCTTACTTGATCGTAGAGATACTGCCCTAAATAATTTTCTCCCAAATACCAATAAAAAGCTTTGGTCATTAATATTTTGTATTTTTCTTCCCGCGTGATTGTATATATTTTTTTTAGAGCTTCGACCATAGCCGCAACGTCTTCCGGCTGTTGGTCGAAGAATTTTCTTTTTCCGCCTTTTTCGAACCATCCGCTTTGTCCGATGGGCATATAAATTCCATTTACGAAAGAATGAGAAATCAAAAAGTCCAGAGTTTTTTTGCCGACATGGAGATATTCTTCTTTTCGGGTAGCCTGAAAAGCGGACAATAAACTTTCACATATCACGGAATTGGAATAAGTTATGGTGCTATCGAACCAGTGCCAATCGGGATCACTGTGCGCCACATAATTTTTTACTAGCTCGTCTGCAAGTATTCTAATTTCTTCGCGTAAATTCGGCGTGGAGCGGCTCTGATATAAAGCAAATAAACCTTTTAGGTAAAAAGCTTTAGGGCGGATGTGCTTAAAATGCACGTCAATTTTTAACCTACGTTTGTATATTTGTCGCGCTTTTCTTCTCAATTCAACTGGAATTGCGCGCGTAACAGATAATTGCATAAGAGCCCATAAAGCTCTGGCGTTGGCATCCTCCATGCTGTCCTTGGTGTTGGCGGCGTTGTCAGGCTCGCAATTTTTATCGAAGTAATTTAAAAATCCATTCAATCCTAAAGCGTTTTCAACAAAAGACAAGTATATATTTATCAGACGAAAAATAGATTTTTTTCTAATGCCCGCGGAATAATACTTTGCTACAATCGCCAAAGCTCGCGCGTTGTCATCCAATGTGTAACCAAAATCAGGATTTTTATGGCTTAAATCAGCAAATTGAAAAATTCCAAAACGATCCGTAAGTTTATTTAAATGTTTAAGATTAAATTTTGGCAAATGTCTGTTGTCAACAGAAAGGCCAAGCGCGCATTTCATGAAAACTTTAAGGTAGGAGAGGGCGACATTGTGCCAAACCATGTGTCTCGTATTGAAATATGCTTTCTTGCCCATCACTTCCCTCAAATTAGGATCTCCGAGCAGCCGCTCCGTAGCTTTTTTTAGTGAATTCCGATCTTGAAAATTAACGAGAAGGCCTGCTTCTTCTACATCTTCTCTTGCCTGTGCAAATGGGGTCGAGATTACTGGTCGTCCAGTTCCCATGGCATAAGACAGCGTTCCACTTACCGCTTGGTCGGCATTAATGGATGGCGCGATATAAATGTCGGAGGCTTGTAAAAATTTCAACAAACGGCCAACTTCCAAATAGCGGTTATAAAAGCGGACATGTTTTTGAATTTTTAATTGACTTACTTTCTCCAGCAGAAAATTACGGTATTTTTCGCCTTCATTTTTTAAGACAAGCGGATGTGTCGCTCCAATAACCAGATAAAGCAGGTCTGGAAATGCGCGAATCAATTCTGGAATTACGTCCAATACGTACTCAATACCTTTTCCTGAATTCAGAAGCCCAAATGTGCTTATGACCCGTCTATTCTGAATGCCGAGCGCTTTCTTGAATTTTTCGCTCGGCTCGAATTCAACTGGGTGTATGCCATGATCTATTATAAAAATTTTTCTGGGATTTATGCCGTACCTAGAGATCAAAATTTCCTTAGAATTTTTGCTCATTACAACTATGTATGAAACGCGACCCAATAGCGGCCTTATAAACGCTTCCATGACAGGTTTCGGGTCTGGAAGTACGGTATGCAGGGTCATTACCGCCGGCTTTTTAAGTTCATCAAGAAAATATTTGAGATTTGAGCCGAATTCTCCTCCGAAGATTCCAAACTCATGCTGGATCGAAACCAATTTAATATTTGAATCTGCGTTTATTTTTTTAGCCGCTATTTTATAATCTTCGACATTATCTTGGTCAATTTCCAAAATAACCCGCGAAGAGTATCTAGGTTTTTTTAAGGCGCTGTAATTCATTGCCGCGACTACTGTCTTTATCGCTGGCGCGAATACAGTATCAAAAGCTTGAGCTAAGTCATAAGTAAAAGTGGCGATACCGCAACGCCGCGGAGGGTATGTCCCCAAAAACAAGACTTTAGTTGGCTTTGTCATTCTATATCTTATGCTTTAGCAATTCGTTAATTAATTCAATTACGCTGATTTTTTTCGCTTTTATCCTGGAATCAGCGGCGCCGTAGTAAATAAACAAATCATCTTCTTCCAGTATGGAGCCTGTGGGAAATACGACATCATTTGCCAAACCCTCTTTTTCATCTTGTTCTTCCGGCGAGAACAGCGGGAATGGCAGCCTTGCTTTGACGCGAAGCGGGTTTTTCAGATCCAGCAGCGCCACTGCGGCATGATAAATTTTTCCGCGGCTTGTTTGTTCTATAGCATGAAAAATTAAGAGCCAGCCATGCTTTGTTTTGATAGGCGGAGAGCCTCCGCCGATGCGCCTGTTTTCAAATTTATACTTTGGGTCAAGAATTATAAATTCGGCTATACGGACTAAGTATTCTCTCCATAATTCCGCGGTCAAATCAGAAAAATTCTTAAAGCTTATGGCTTGGATTCCGGGCATTACCCTATGGATCAGAAAAAAATTTCCTTCAATTTTCTCTGGAAGAAGAAAAACATCCTTTTCCCAAAGGGAGACTCCTTGGCCTCTTTCTTCTTCGTAGTGTTTTGCGTACCATTCATATTTTTCCGGAAGGCCTGCTTGTTCAAAA
>MFIO01000019.1 GCA_001780775.1 Candidatus Giovannonibacteria bacterium RIFCSPLOWO2_12_FULL_43_11c
TCAAGAAGTTCCAGAAGAAATACAATATCGAGCAGACTGGAGTTGCCGGGCCTATCACGAGAGGGAAGTTGATGGATTTATGGATTAGCAAACCGTAAAATTGATATAATTTATGGTATCATGATACTATATGTTTATGAAATTTAACAGAAAACAGGACATTGTCTCCAATCTCCATTCAAAACGGGTACTAGTTATTTATGGTCCTCGCAGAGTGGGTAAAACGACTATACTTGAGGCATATCTTAAAAAAGAGCTCCAAAAAAAGGTTTTTTACTCAACAGGGGATGATTTTAAGATACGAGAGCTTTTCGAATCGGAGATACGTGATCGCATCTTGGATTTTGCGCGTTCTTATGATCTCGTCGCCATAGACGAGGCGCAAACCATCCCGTCTATCGGCCTCGGAAGCAAAATGATCATCGACGCGTTCCCTGAAAAAACTATTATTCTTACCGGATCGTCTTCATTTAACTTGGCCAAAGAAATTGGCGAGCCATTGACTGGCCGGCATTTTACGCTCACGCTTTTGCCTATTGCGCAAAGTGAGATGGATGCAAGCCGTTTCGAACTCGAAGGAGCGCTCGAAGATTTTCTTATTTACGGATCGTACCCTGAAGTGCTGTTGGAAGCGGATAAAAGCAAAAAAGCCAAAATATTAAATGAATTGGTGTCATCATATCTTTTTAAAGACGTCCTGGCTCTAGATAGGATAAAATCACCGAATTTGCTTTTGGATATAGTTAAGTGTCTATCATTTCAAGTAGGCAATGAAGTATCATTGAATGAAATTGCAAGAACGGCGAAAACTGATGTGAAAACAGTCATACGATATATTGATGTGCTTGAGAAAATGTTTATTGTACTGAAAGTTAGGGGGTTTTCCAGAAATCTGCGAAACGAAATATCAAAAAAATCTAAATATTATTTTCTAGATAACGGCGTTCGCAACGCGGTCATCTCCCAATTTAACGGAATCAATTTGCGCAATGATATCGGAGCGCTCTGGGAAAATTTTATTTTTATGGAGCTTATCAAGAAAAGCGGCATCACAGGAACGCTGGTTAATTATTATTTTTGGAGGACGCACGCGGGGCAAGAAATCGATATTATTATGGAATCTGCCGGCAAACTAACCGCTATTGAATGTAAATGGTCAGGGGACTCGGCAACGCCGCCTTCGGTATGGAGCAAAACATATCCTGAAGCAGATTTTAAGTTGATTCACAAGAAAAATTATCTGGATTTTATAACGTAGAATAACCAAATTGCCTAAAATGAACTTTATAAAAAATTATTAATAATAAATCCCACCATGTCAAATCAAAACCACCTCGTAGAAAAAGCACTTGAAGCCTTAAAGAAGGATTTCGTAGTTGTCGGAAAAACCCGCGTCCGATCTTGGCATGCGTGGCTTGTTATTGGTCTTGCCACTGGTATCGTTGCCGGAATTATTTTCGTCGCAAATCAATCTGGAGAATTTGAAAAAAGTTCAGCCGCAACCGATGCTTGCACGCATTACGCTTCTCCTTCCGGAGGAGGCAACGGTTCGCAATCTTCACCATTTCAGATTGCTAACTTCTGGTCAGTGGCAAGTCCCGGAAAGACGCTTTGTCTTTTGGATGGAGTCTACACTGGCGGTAATTCGATGATTGCGCCGCCCAACGGAATGAGCGGATCTTCCGGGAATCCGATCACTGTCAGGGCGCTAAATGATGGTGGAGCATGGATCAACGGGCAAGGCAGCGATAAACCTGTGGCTCTGACAACTCAACATAACTGGTGGGTCATACAGGGCATCGACGCATCAAATAGCGGCAACGGATCGGTGGTCGGAGTATCCAACAGCTCAAACAACGTTGTGATTCGCCGAGTGGTAGCCTGGGAGAGCCAAGCGGATAACAATGGAGTGTTGGGCGCATATAACCTCAGTGGGCCTGTACTGTTCGAGGACACTGCCGGATTTGGTCAAGGCCGCAACATTTACATGATAACCAGCGGTGCCAACAACGTAACGCTGCGCAGGTCGTGGGGCATGTTTGAAGCAGAGGCTGGTGGTATTACGCATGGCCCAAATGCAGTCATAGAAGGAATCTACAACTCCGACGGCACTCTCGTAGAGAATTTCGTAGGCACATGGGCTGATTCTGTGACTTCTTTGCAACCATACGGGATTGTCACGTTAGGGCATGGTGGCGGCGGGAGTGGTGGTGGCATTTACGGTTCAATCGGATACATAAAATCAAGCGCGAGTTTTCCCGGCTGGACGGGTTTCCATATTTCTGATGTTGTGAGTAACTTCACTCTAAAGGATGTCGTTTCGTACACGGCGCAGTCAAAAATGCCATTTGATCTCTGGTCTAGCAGCGGAAACGTCATGCAGAACACCACGGAAATCGGCGGCACGGCCTCTGACGTAGGATCGGGCTGGACTGTATCGAATCGGGTTGACGTAGATACCGTGGGCGCAGCGCCAAACATCTGGAACGGAGCGGGGACAAGTGGCGCGCGAGTCTGCAAGCAATATGTAAACGGGACTTTAACAAATAACGCTCTGTGGCCATGGCCGATGGATGCGAGGATCAGGCAGGCATTGACGCGCGCTGGTAAAAATCCGGATGCAGTTTTCGGCGGAACAGGAAATTCGGTTACGCAGCAAATGGAACAAATATTCGGAGCGATCCCTTCCGAATGCAGAACCGGAGGAACAACCGTTACTCCCGCTCCCACCGTTTCCCTTACCGCGAGTCCGACTTCTATTACTTCAGGCACGGCCTCAACTCTTTCTTGGTCTTCAGCTAACGCTACCTCCTGCACGGCTTCAGGCGCATGGTCAGGAACCAAATCAACTTCAGGCTCACAATCCACCGGCAACCTTACCGCCAACTCCACCTTTACACTTTCCTGCACTGGAACTGGAGGAACAACTAACCAATCTGTGACTGTGAATGTTTCTGCTCCAACATCTTTCAACTTTACTCTCGCAAACGGAGGAAACAAATCAGTAGCCCAAGGTTCTTCAGTAACCAATAGCGTAACCGCTACTCTTTCTTCAGGAACAGCTCAATCAACAAACTTTTCCGTTTCCGGACTTCCGACCGGAGCCACAGCTTCATTCTCTCCAACCGCATGCTCTCCAAATTGCTCTACAACTCTTACAATCAATACTCTCTCATCGACTCCCACTGGAAACTCTACGATAACCGTAACCGCCACTGCAGGCTCAGTTATCAAAACCTCAACATTTATTTTGACTGTCGCCGCTCCAACCGTAACAACGACAGGGTCCTGCACCCATTACGCTTCTCCATCAGGAGGAGGTAATGGACTTTCTCAATCTTCTCCTTTTCAGATTTCCAGTTTCTGGTCAGTTGCCGGACCGGGAAAGACGCTTTGTCTTTTGGACGGAACATATACCGGGTCAGCCTCTATGATTGATCCACCTGATGGGTTGGCGGGCACATCGGGCAACCCGATTACTGTCAGGGCGCTCAACGATGGAGGCGCGAGGATAGATGGACAGAATACCCTTAAACCAGTCATGTTGAACATAGGAAATTCTTGGTTCGTTATTGAAGGAATTAATGCGAATAATTCTGGAAACGGCTCTGTTTTGGGCGTTTCCAACGGAGCCAATAATTCTATCATCCGGCGAGTTGTGGCATGGAATGCTCAAAACGCAAATAACGGCGTGATGGGCATTTATAATTCTTCAAATGTAACATTTGAAGATGTCGCCGCATTTGGTACCGCGAGAAATGTATTTCAAATAACACAGAGCGCTGATTATGCTACGCTTCGAAGAGTTTGGGGAATATACGAAAACGATTCTTCATTGACTGGACCGGAAGCCGTTTTTGAATCAATGTATAACAGTATCAATGACCGGTTTGAAAATGTGATTGGAACATGGAACCAAACCCAGGCGGTAAATCCCTACGGAATATTTTTTATCGGAGACGAGGGAACGGGGCATGAAATTTTAGGCTCAACATTTTACGTAAAATCTACGGATGCATTCAGCGCTGGGCAATTAGTTTATGGAAATGCTAATCCCGGAGTAAAGATAAAAGATGTTGTGTCTTATACGGAACAATCTGGCAAGCGGCCATTTGATCTTGGTTCAGGAGGAGGAGCAAATATTTTTCAAAACAATACAGAAATTGGCGGCACAAGCTCAACTATTGGCGGCAACTGGCAAATCTCAAATCGGGTAGACGTTGACACTGTTGCCCAAGCCCCAAACATCTGGAATGGCGCCGGCACACAAGGAGCGCGAGTCTGCAAGCAATATGTAAACGGTGTCTTAACAAACAACCCTCTCTGGCCGTGGCCAATGGATGCGCGGATTAGAGCGGCTTTGATTGCTGCCGGCAAAAACCCCGATACCATATTTGGCGGAACCGGAAATTCGGTTACGCAGCAGATGGAGCAGAAATTTGGCGCAATTCCCGCGGAATGCAGAACCGGAGGAACAACAGTAACCCCCGCCCCCACCGTCTCCATCTCCGCAAGTCCGACTTCTATTACTTCAGGCACAGCCTCAACCCTCACTTGGTCTTCAGCCAACGCCACTGCCTGCACCGCATCAGGAGCCTGGTCTGGAACCAAAGCAACTTCCGGCTCACAATCAACCGGCAACCTTACAACCAGCTCAACCTTCACTCTTTCCTGCACTGGGGCAGGAGGATCAGCGAGTCAATCTACGACTGTGAACGTTTCTTCCTTGCCCCCACCTACTTCCACTTCCATTTCTTCTTTCAAAACTCTCTCTCCCATTACGCTAGACGGCTCTCTTGCAGAATCCGTTTGGTCTTTGGCCAACTCGGTAACTTTTTCAGGCAGCAACAACACCGTCAAAGCCTCCACTCTCTGGGATAACACGAATCTCTACTTTGCCTATGACGTCACCGACTCACAGCTTGAAGCTCTAAATATCTCAACTGGTCTCTGGCAGGACGACAGTGCTGAAATCTATCTTGACACCCAAAACAACAAATCCACCACAATGGACGCCAATGATTTTTATTTCTTCTCCAACATCAACAACATTGTCTTTCCCTCGTCCATTACGGGAAGAACCCTAACCAAAACAGGCGGCTATAGCATGGAAATCAAAATCCCGTGGTCAACCATTTCAACAATTCCTCAAGCAAACAAAATTTTAGGTCTTCTGCTCGCCAACAATGACCGAGATGGGGGAGTGATCAAACAATTCGACTGGATGAATGTTATTGGAACAGGAAGCTACTCCCAACCCAATCTCTGGGGATCGCTGACTCTTTCTGGAACAACTGTTGGAACCGGCTCTCTCCCAGGCGACCTAAACGGAGACAGAATCATAAACTCCATAGACTTCTC
>MFIO01000020.1:0-21351 GCA_001780775.1 Candidatus Giovannonibacteria bacterium RIFCSPLOWO2_12_FULL_43_11c
CAAAAATCGACATACTCTCCCCGGGCCGTTAATCGCCTTCCCGTTCGCGTAGATTCCTCGTATCAAAACTGCAGCGGGATAATTCTTTTTCTCCGTCACAATATTTAAGCAGTAATGCATCCCGTAAATCAGATATACGTAAATAGTCCCAGCCTCGCCGAACATTACTTTCGTCCTCTCCGTCTTCCCGCGTGAAGCGTGCGAAGCTTTATCTTCAAATCCGTGATACGCCTCTGTCTCAGTTATAATTCCTTCGATTTTCTTACCGCGATAAACTCTAATTATTTTTTTACCCAAAAGCTCCTTCGCGACCAAGGGCGTATTTCTTTCAAAAAATTTCCTGCCGAGTACCGTCATAACTAAATTTAGCAAATAAATAAGGTTCGAAGAACTCACATCCTCCGAACCTTATGGTAACTCGCCAGCGCGCTTTTCATTCCACCGCTGGTGCCAATCGCTCACGAATGGCCTCGGCGACAATCTGTGGTGTGATCACACTGTACACCGTCCACTCCATATCGTGGAGATCAACCGCGTATTCTTCTTCCAGAAGGAACGTGATTTCCACAATGTCCAGTGAATCGGCTCTCAAGTCCTTGCTTAGATCAGAATCCGGCACAATTTCGTCCGGCTCTAATTTTAAGAACTCGGAAACAATAGTCATTACCCTCTTCTCAACTTCCTCTTTCATGGAATCCTCTTTCCAAACAGATTATCTAGACCTTACAATAGAGTTTGCTTTATGGCAAGCTTCATTCTTTTTTTGAAGAAAGGCGCACTAAATACGTCGAAATCAGGACAACAATGATAGTTATCAAAAATGCGTAAATAAATTTCGCGGAGAGGCCGTTTTTGGAAGCGGGGTAGAAATATTCAATCAAAGATTTGATTGCCTCGTTCCAGGCCAAGCCGGCAACCAATCCCAGAGCCGCCAAAATATATCCAAAAGTTTTTTCTCTGATTTCATTCATTTTAGCGAAACTTGACCGGGATTTTAAGTTCGTCTGCGTGTTCAGGCAATCCCGAGGGATTATCTTTCTCCAATATCAAAAATCCCGTGTCCGTCGTTGGAGTATCAAATTTTAACCCGGCTTTGAATGGAACGAAATTCTCCGTCATCCATTCCCCCTGCGCCTCCGCAGGAGTGCGTGCTAAAAGTTTTCCGTTCGCGTCAACAAGCGAAATAGGAAAAGACGCCTCGAAATACCAAGTCCCGCGCGCTTCCCCTTCGATAACGAGCGGGCTCAAGACAATATCGTTTGGCTTCGGAGAATTCAATTTTATTAAATCATCTTTTTTAATGGCTGGCGAAGGAGTTGCGGAAGGTGTCGGCAATCCAGCTGGAAAATCTTCAAAATGGATAACCGAATTTTTCCAATAATACAATCCAACACCTCCAAATATTATCAAGACTAGAATTATGATTATCCCGTTTTTCATCTTGCTTCTTTATTATACTTCACCCGGTAAATTACGCCAGCTTTGTCGTCGGAGATAAATATCGTCCCGCCGGGCTGAATCATTATATCGACTGGCCTTCCAAGAGCATTCGAGCCATTCAGCCATCCAGTTATAAAATCCTCAACTCCTATATATTTTCCGTTCGCATCTAATTTATATCGGGCTATTTTATACCCGGTCGGCTCCGTTCGATTCCACGAACCGTGATAAGCAACTAAAAGATTATACCAATATTCTTCCGGCCAACCTTCTTCCGGGAAAAACGCCAATCCAAGTGGAGCTGAATGCGCGGGGATGTCTATATAACTTTCCGTTTCAAATGGCTCCTCACACGGGTTTCTAATATAAGTATTTTTATCAAAATTTGTGTCGTGAATATTTTTGCCGTAGCAAACTGGCCAGCCGTAGTTGTTCTCCTCCCCTATAATATTAACTTCATCAGGGGGTAGATTATCTCCTAGAAGATCTCGTCCCATCTCCGTAGCCCAGATTTTTCCGGTTACAGGATGAATCGCCATAAAAACAGAATTTCGGAGCCCCCTCGCGTAAGTCTGAAGATTTGAGCCGTCCGCGTTTACAACCAATATCTTTGCCCTTCTCCAATCTTTCTCATCGCAGACATTGCAAGAAGAGCCCACGGAGACCAAAAGTTTATTGTCGTTCGGGTAAGGTAGAAGCATAAGCGTTCTTGTGCTATGCCCGCCGTCTGCGGGAAGATCGACGACGTCTTTAGGATTTTTCAATTTAAAATTTTGCTCGTCGTAATCATACATGCGGACTTTATCCGTCTCTGCAATATAAATTTTGCAGGCTCCAGTCTCTTGGCATTTAACCGCAATGCCGTGCGGATTTTTAAGTCCAGCTATAAGCGTTTTAGTCTCGTCAGACATCCCGTCGCCGTTTTTATCCGGAAGCAGGGCAAAAACTTTTCCTTTAGACGGAACACTTACGAGCATGTTGCCAACAGGATCATATGCCATCACTCTCGGGGCAACTAAATTTTCGGCAAAAATGGAAATCGAAAAACCGTCCGTCAGTTTTAGTGGAAATTCGGTTAAATTTTGAGGAATATCTTTTATCACCTCCGAAATATCTTCGCTCGGCGCGGATATCCCCGGAAGCGCTCCCCTGACAAACTTCCAAGAATAATACCCAACTGTGATAAATATTATCAAAACTAATATTAAAATTATTTTTTTCTTCTTCATACCACCTCCCCAAGATAACAACTCTCACAATAAACAATCTCCTGTCTCTCTGGAGCATATGTAGTCTCAAAGTTATTTTCGCAATGATTCTCGCCGTGTTCATGAGCGATAGTATTAGCATAGACTTGATTCTCTGATTTAGATCCAGCACATTGGCATTTCCTATGCCATAGTTTAAGTGGGTTTCTTTGTTTGATTCTTTGGTAGTGGCGGCAGTTAGGGCAGAGTCTGGGTAATGGGAGGTTTTGTTTACGTAGGAAGTCTAGTTCTTGAGGGATGATTCGAAATGCTTCAGTGCATTGTTCGTTGCACTTGGAAGCCGAGCTTCCAAGTTCGTGATGAGCACACTGGATAATGTCATTTAGTATTGAATCTGGTGCATCCTTTATATGATCAGGAATGTCTGCTGTCTTTAGTGTGATTTGGTAGTTTCGTGGTTCAGGGTCTTTCCATGAATAGCCTTGTTCAATTGCTTGTTCCTTGGTTAGAGGAAAGTATTCCTGGGCTATGGTTTCGTTGTATGAGAATGGAGAGAGCTCTGGAGGGAAGAATTCGCCATATCTATATACTCTTCCCTTCTTGTCTGTATAGGGCATCTGGTTCATGTGCTCTATGATACGAGGCACTAGCTTTTCATACTCTTCCTTGGTGTATTGGCGGTTGAGAATGCAGTATTGCTTGTTTCTTGAGTTTACGCACCCGAAAATATGTGAAGAATCATAACAGTGATCTGCATAAAAAGCGTCGACCGCTGGCCAAGAATCAAAACTAAAAAATGCTCGATATGTGCCATATCCCATAGCCATAGTGTCATAACACATTTCAATTGGGCCGTAGGTTGAAAAAACATCGTGCGAGTCTTTGATAAACCATACATCTGTCACATTTTTACAATTCTCCGCGTCGTGACAATTAATCCCACTAACTATATTACGGCAGTTGAAAAGCAAATCCCCGCTTGAATTAATTGCTTGCGCGTCCTGCCGATATTTTAAGGGAGTTCGAAGTTTTAAATCGTGTAATTCTTTTAAAAGGCTGTTTGTTTTATTAATGTCTAATGATTCGTATTTTTTAATTTCCTTATAATATTCTTCTTTTGAATATGGCGCGTTACCAATGTGATATTGTTTATTTCGAAGATTCACGCAAAGAAAACAATTTGCACAATTACGGCACTCGGATAAAAACCGAGAAGATAACGAATTCTGCGTATTATAGGCATAAAGTACATCATAATTTTTTCTTGAAAAAACATTTTCATAACAGAGTTCGCAGTCTTCAACCTCAAAACAATCCATCGAATCTTTGCTACGAATAAATCTCCTCCCATACATGCAGTTTTCAGCTTCCGCAGTACCGAAAACCAAATAACAATTTTTTATATTTCCTGTCTGATTTACAAACTCACTATTTATAGCATTTTTATTATTTAGTGCGAGCCGAGGTACTTTATTTTCTAATTTTCTATATTGGCTAAAAAAAGATTCTGAAAAATTGTATTCCATCCCGTAATCAAGCGCATCCCACTTATCAGACCACCAGCATTCATGACAATAAACCGGAAATAATGTTTTTGAGGGATATATTGCAAGAATTTCTTTCTTACATAAATTACATGTGCGTCGGTACAGTGAGCGTTCATTTCTCCAGATCATCTTTCTCATCAATTTACACTCCGGGCACCAGGTCGGCGGGGGGACGGAGATTTTTTCGTAAAATTTAAAGTCTTCTGGTTCGATAGTGAACGAGGTTTTACAGTTCTGGCATTGTTTGGTTTCGCGATTCATGTTTAAGAATTATACCTATTTTAAGAGATCCGGCCTATAAACAAGTATCCATTCGATAATCTGCCGGGTTGCCGCGGTGGCTCCGACTAAATTGGATGAACTCCCGCCTTCCAATACAACTGCCATCGCGATTTTCGGATTATCGTATGGGAAATATCCGATGAACCACGAGTTAACATTCTTTTTTTCAACGCCGATCTGCGCCGTTCCAGTCTTCGCGGCAATTTTTAGATCAATATTAGCCAATGCCTGCGCCGTTCCTATTTTGGAGGATAAATTCATTCCCTCGCGCACAACCTCGAGATTTTCCGTGGAAATATTGACCGATTTCCGAACAGTCGATTTCCCAGAATCAATAACTCTGTCGCCGCTTTTTATTTCCTTCAAAATTCTCGGCTCCATTATTTTTCCACCGTTAGCTATGGTTGCCGCGAAAACCGCCATCTGCACGGGCGTTGTCTGAAAATTCCCCTGTCCTATCGAAAGGTTGTATGTGTCGCCGACGCGCCAAATCGGATCCTCTTTTTGGGTCTCAGCCTTCCACTCCGGAGACGGAATAAATCCCCCTCTCTCTCCTTCTAAATCTATATTCGTTTTTTCTCCAAAGCCGAATTTGGAAAGCCATTCCCGAAGCTTAGTCACCCCAAGTCCTTTTACATCCCCGAATCCGCCTCCGATGGTGTAAAAATAAACGTTAGACGAAATCGCAATGGCGTGTCGCATATCAACCCATCCGTGAGCTTTCCAATCCAAAAATATGGAAGGCTGATCCGGATCAAATGGGTTGGGGACGATCAATTTCCCTGTTGATAAAATTTCTTTCTCTGGGGTTATTATTCCTTCCTCGAGCGCCGCTATCGCGTAAAGCGGTTTTATAATCGAGCCTGAAGAATAGAGGCCGGATATGGCGCGGTTGAAAAGCGGCTTTGAGGAAGAGGTTAGATAATAATCGATATTTTTTTTAGGACTGCCTTTCGTCAAAATATTCGGATCAAATCCTGGATAGCTAACCAAGCTCAAAACTTCTCCGTCGGTCGGATCCAAAAGCACAGCGCCGCCGCCGCGAAATCCCCTGTCATCAGCAAACGTTTTTATCTCTTCATAAACTTTTTTCTGCAAATCGGCATCTATTGAAAGATAAACGTCATCTCCGGCCTCCGGAAGTTTTTCCACAACTTCAGAAAAGGTTCCTCCTACAGAATCGACTTCAGTCAGTTTTGATCCGATTCTCCCAGCTAAATAATTCTCGTAAATATTTTCGGCTCCGCTTCGCCCGGTAAGCTTATCTATCTCAAGACTATTAACTTTTGCGGATTCCTTCGCTAATAATTTACCGAGATACCCGACAAGGTGAGCGCCAGCATCGCCCAGAGGATAAAAACGAGAAGAAAACAATTCGATACGCAGCGGCAGGTCGCGATATTCCCTTCTTATCGCTTCCAAGGTTTGCCAGTTCGCCGAGTCTGCTATTATAATATTATCTTTTTTAAATGAAATCTCCACTAAGATCTGCTCGCTATCATGAGGCAAAAGTTTATCTACCAGCGTTTTTTTTCCATCATCAGACAATTCCGACGAATCCAAGACCAACCTAAACGCTGAATTATTCCCGGCCAGAACTTCCCCACGACGATCCAAAATTCTTCCGCGTTCTGGCCAAAGCGGCAAAATTTTCAGATGATTCGCCTCTGCCCTTGTTTTTAAAATATCACCGCTTGTAACCTGCAAATCATAAAGGCGGTAAATAAAAAGCCCGAAAACCAAAACTAGAACTATCTTTAAATAATCCAAAGTTTCTGAACTTATTGGAAATTCAAGGCGTCCTTCGAATCGCCCGCGTTCAAAACCAGGAAGATTTTTTGAGTCCATAAAAACTTCATCTGGTTCAATGTCTTTATTTGAAAATTTTATTCTCGTCAAGTCTTGTTTCTATTAATTTTGATAATAAAAGCATAGCGGCCAGCACTATAACAATTTTCAAAAAAGTAATAGCGCTGGTTTCAATCGCAGTGCCAAAATCAGGCCAAATCGAATAAGAAAAAAAGGAGAAAAAGAGAGAAACGGATAGGAGCGAAGCGAATATCCCCCTCATCGCACGATTAAAAACTGAATCAGATTTGAAAAAATCATCCGACAGCAGCGCCGCTAACAAGATGGCCGAAAAAATAACGGTGAAAAATCCAAAGGGAAAATCGAATAAAACGTCGAACACGAATCCCACAAGCACATATTCCAAATATACTTTTCCAATCGCGATAAAAAAAACAAACAACGCCAGCAAAAATTCCCATCCGAAAGAAAATCCGGCCAGAAGAAGCGCTACCAATAATAAAAATCTAATCAATAAGTTCGACATATCGAAGATTCTTAAAATTAAACGGGAAGCGCAAACGAACCTCCTTTAGGGGATTGGTTGGTTTTTCGTTTACACTCTCGACTTCACCGATAAGAAACTGCGGACCCGTGTTGGACAAAATCCTGTCCCCGACCTCGACTGAAATATCTTTCGGAACTGAGAATTTCAAGTTATATCCACTTTCCCCGACAAGAATAATATTGAGCCCCGAGCGTTCGAGCCAAGCCTCTGTTTCCGACATCGGGTAAGAAATAAGCTTGACCACGGCGGATTCCTCTCCTATTTCGGAAATCTGACCAAGATAAATGCCTCCGTACGCGATTATTTTTGTCCCAATCTTGGCTGTCCCAACGGAATCCAATTTTATCAAAAGCGTATCGTAAGGAATCGACGGGGCCTGGCTTAAAACCAAAGAAGAAGATTTTGCAAAATCCGATATGCTTGTTTTCAATAAAGAATTTTCCACGAGAAGTTTCGCGTTTTCCGCTTCCAATTCGATGATTTTATTTCCGCCAAAATCTTCGAAAAAATTTCTGATCTTGGAAGAGAAGTATAAAATCGGAGCGAATAAATCCCTCGCCCCGGAGCGAAAACTCTCCGATGAAAATTCTAAAACGGCAAGTAAAATTATCCCGACTGCAAAAATCGCCGCCGCTTTATGAAAACCTTTGTTACGTTGGCGGAAGCTCGTCTTCATGTTCAACCAAAGCTTCCCTGAAATTATCCAGATCTTCAAGAATAATCCCGCATCCCCGAACGACAGCGGTAAGCGGGTCTTCCGAAACAATAATCGGGATTTTCGTTTCGGATTCCAAAACCTTATCAAGCCCGCGCAAAAAAGATCCGCCTCCGGTCAAATATATGCCGCGGTGCATTATATCAGCGATCAGCTCCGGCGGAGTTTTTTCAATTACTTCTCTGGTCGCCTCCGCAATAATGCGAATGGATTTTGCCATAGCTTCCCTGATATCCGAATCCGTAATTATGACTTCCCGAGGGAGACCCGTCACCAAATCCCTTCCGCGAACGCTTGATTCCATAGTTTTTGCTCCTTTCGCGGCAGATCCGATGGCCATTTTGACATCCTCCGCAGTTCGTTCTCCCAAAAGGAGTTTAAACTCATCCCTAACGTAATTAATTATGTCCTGATTAAATTTATCCCCGGCAACGCGCAGATTTTTCGAAGTCACAATCCCTCCTAGAGAAATAACAGCGATATCGGTAGTCCCTCCTCCAATGTCAATTACCATATTCCCGACCGGCTCGTGTATAGGAAGCCGCACTCCTATAGCCGCCGCCATAGGCTCTTCAACCAAATAAACTTCCCTTGCTCCGGCATTTTTTGCGGCATCGTGGACCGCCCTCCTTTCAACTTCAGTTATGCCGGAAGGAATTCCTATCACAACCCTGGGGCGCGCAAGAAATTTGGACGTGCCGGAATGCGCCCTTCGTATAAAATAAGAAAGCATCTCTTCGGTAACTTCGAAATCCGATATCACCCCTTCGACAAGCGGCCTTATCGCGACGATATGCCCCGGAGTTCTACCGATCATCTTTCTCGCTTCCTCGCCAATCGCGACAACTTGTCCTGTTTTCTGATTGACCGCGACAACGGACGGCTCATTGATAATTATCCCCCGTCCTTGCATATAGACGAGGGTGTTGGCCGTTCCCAAATCTATTCCGATGTCGTGGGAAAAATATCCAAAAAATTTATCTAATATTGCCATTTAATTTTTTTATTAGCTCATCAACTTTAATCAATTTAATTTTTTTTGAGTTCCGTTCCTTTAGCTCAATTTTTCCTCCCGTCTTCTCCGATATTACAGCCCTAAAGGGAATTCCTATCAAATCGGCATCCGCGAATTTCTCTCCAGCGGATACGTCTCTTTCGTCATATAAAACTTCTACACCGGCGTCCAAAAGTCTTTTATACGCCTTCTGGGTAAATGCTTTAATTTTAGCTTTCTTGCCGTCTAACTCTAGCAAATGGACGCTAAAAGGCGCAATAGATCTTGGCCAGATAATGCCTTTCGAATCGTGGCATACTTCTGCGATAGTACCGATAACTCTCGAGGTTCCCAATCCATAGCACCCGGCTTCAACAAGCGTGTCTTTGCCACTCTTATCTTTAAAAGTTAATTTAAAGTCTTCGGCGAATTTTTTCTTGAGCGGGAATATGTTGCCGACTTCTACGGCATGTCCCTCTATTAATTCGCCTTTGCATCCTGAGCAAGCTCCGAAGTCCGACTTCAAGGACCCCGAAGTCGGACTTCGGAGCTCTCTTCGGAGCTCTTTATTTATTCCTATTTTGCACTTGGAACAGTAGTATATCGTATCTTCTCCCGATTCGGCGATAACTTGGAATTCCTGGGACAATTCTGAAAAAGTTCCACCGGACGCTTTTGTCTCAATCACATTTAATCCTAAACGTTTAAAAATTTTCAGATACGCCTTGCGCATGACTTCATAATATTTATCTCGGTCCTCGCCAGTCGCGTGGAAGCTGTATAAATCTTTCATTCTGAATTCGCGGCAGCGCATGAGTCCTGACTTCGCGCGCTTTTCGTCCCTGAATTTCGTCTGGATTTGGTAAAGTGATACTGGGAGGTCCTTATATGACGAGACGAAATGGCTAAGTAGAGGATAAATTATCTCTTCGTGCGTCGGCCCGATGGCATATTCCCCTCCAAAATTGCTTTTAGTTTTCAAGAGCGCGTCGAAACTATCCCACCTTCCCGTGATTTGCCAATTCTCGGCAGGATGCAACGCCGGCATCAAAAGTTCGGTTCCTCCGGCCACGTCCATTTCTTCACGCACAATACTTTCTACTTTATTCAGAACTTTGAGCCCAAGCGGCAGGAAAGTATAAATTCCAGCACCAAGTTTATTGATAAATCCGCCTTGTATTAAAAATTTGGCGTTGACACTCTCTTCGTCTTTAGGCGAATTTCTTAAAGTTTTAGTTCCAAGCTCTGAAAATTTCATAAACTATTAATTAAGCTTCAGAATATCCTGATAAGTGATTAAAATCATCATAATTATCAGGGCAATGAATCCGGCCGCGTGCACAGTGCGCGTAAATTTCCAATGGAATGGAGAACCCTTGATTTTTTCAATCAAAAGGAAAAATATCCTCCCACCATCAAGCCCCGGAAATGGAATTATGTTTATCAGCGCGAGATTGATTGATAGGAGAGCCGTAAGTTGAATCAGAAAAATAATGCCGAATCTTGAAAAATCTCCGACTAAATTCGCGATCCCGACCGGGCCGGAAACGCCTTCAAAAGAAGCGCGTCCGGTGAATATTTCCTTGAAAAATCCTAAAAGAGCTCCGGCTGTCGCGCGCGTCATATCTATAGTAGTGCTAAAACCTTCTTTAAAAGATTGGAAAAATCCAAGTTTTTTCACACCGGTTCGAATCATGGCTATGCCGAGCGCTCCCTCGCCTTCTTTAACTTCGACTCTGGGCGTCGCTTTAATTTCGTAAACTTCCCCGTGCCGCGCATAATTTATGGAAATTTCCTGCCCCCTGTGGTCTTTGATAAATTTTTGGACGTCTGAGACCCGAAAAGCCGCAATGCCTTCCTGATCCGCTCCGAGAAGAGACATGATTCGGTCACCGGGTTCTAGACCAACATGCTGGGCGGGAGACCCGCGCTGGACTTCTGTGATCTGTATGCTTGCGGACGGATTCATATCATTGTCGCTAAGCGGGATAGGAGTTCCAATCATAAATCCAGATGTAAATAAAATATAGGCCAGCAAAAAATTAAATAATACTCCGGCCGCTATAATTAAAACCTTCGTTAAAAATTTCTGCCCAGAAAAACTTCTTGGGTCCTGCGCTTCCTCGCCTTCCTCGCCGTAAATCTTCACATAGCCCCCGAGAGGGACAAGATTGAACGAATATTTAGTCTCTCCTTTTTTAACGCTAAAAATCCTCGGTGGAAACCCGAAAGCGAACTCCTCCACCCTCACCTTGGCCAATTTTGCGAATATAAAATGCCCGAACTCGTGCGAGAGCACAAGCACAATCAATATCGCCAAAAATGTGATTATCGTCAAAAGCATACTTAATTAAGCCATTATAAACGTTTCCTTGTAATAAAAAAAGCATCCGCCCTTGACAAAAGGGCTTAAAATATATTAGACTTCGGATGAAACAATTCAAATTTAAGGAGGATTTATGGATAGAACATTAAAAGGTCTTATTGCTGTTTTCTTCGGGGTGCTGACAGGAGGGCTTATCGCGCTGAGTCTTTGGAAGCCGCTATGGTGGCTCGGAATGATCCTCGGCGGCGGCGTGGGATACCTGTACTACGAATTCGCAGTGGTAAAAAAAGTCGCAATTGAAGTTGCGGTCGATCTCTTAGAAGAATTTTCGGAAGATTTTCCGCATATCTCGATCTGGTGTCGGTGCGCGTTTTACCGAACGCTCTCACTCTCTTCAGTCTTCTTGGCTTTAGTGGCCCCAAACTTCTTGGTTTTTGTGGGCCCAAACTACGCCGTAACCCTTAAATATCCAGGTGACTTTTCGTTATCAATTTTTGGTTTAACGATGACTATATTATTCCCCTTGCTGAATAGAGTAACGGATGAAATCCCATGCTATCTGTCGACCAGTGACAAAATTCGACGATGGAAACACTCGCTTATTTACACCAATCCTCTGGCGATCGCTTTCTACTGGCCATGCTATGTGTACTTCCATATCCTGCTTTACGCCTGTGTCGCCTTCGACATGTTTATTTCAGGAGTATGTTTAATTGCAAGAAAGAGCGTGACCAACTTCTGGCCGATTGCCACTCTTCTCATTAGGTTCACAAAAACAGTCATCATAACGATCTACTCAGAGGAGAGGTTGCTTGTCGCTTTCTCCGCGTTTAACGGGGTTGCCGTTCTCTACTTCGCGGACAGCTTTCTCTGGGGACTCGCGTTCGGAGGCGTGATGTGGCTCGTAAGCTACGAACTTCTCTCGAAGCGAGTGCTTCACCTGATCCCACTGCGCCGCTAGCGGCAAAGGTCTTAACGATTCCCAAGAGGCCGGTTTCTGAAATATGGAACCGGTCTTTTTTTGCGGCGATTTAGTCAAATTCCCCTCTGGAAATGTTCATACTTTTGCGATAGCGTTAGAATGAACAATTATTCAATTGCCTCGTTTTACCTATTTGAAATTGAAATGTAATTTAAGTTCGGCTTCATTATCGATATAATCGGCATTGATATATCGAAGACAATTTCTTATTTCGAAAAACTCCGAAATGAAAGCTATTTCATTCTTGCAGTCATACGGGGTAACCCACACGCTGCGCTGTAGCCGATAGAACTCCAAATCGCAAAGCTTTTTGCGCAATGCTTCGCGCGCCGCTTTCTTTTTCTCTGGAATATCAAAAATAACTATCCGCCATTTCCCATCCCAGCGATCAGGCCTTTTTATAGCTAATGCATCGATATCATAGCTTAGCGTGATTCTCTTCCCTTTTTCAGAAAGCACTACAGAAATAGTTCCATTCACTTCCTCTTTAAAATCAATGAGGCGATTACGCTTAAATTCATTCACAAGCCGCCTTAAAGTAGTTCGCTCAATCGATCTCCAAGCTTTTGGCAAATTAGCCAATATGCGCCAATGTACGCGTGGCGAATGCGACAAGCTCAAAATAACTCCGCTCGCTAGCAACAATAAAGCTTTTTGTTTCGTCTGACTATAGTAATATTTTGCCATTTTTAGTTTTGTTCATATTATAGCGATCACTATAGAATAGACACTTCTATTTAGAAAGACTTTAAATAAGAAAGGATTCCCCTATTCCATTATCTCCCTCTCTTTTTTCGCGGCGATTTCGTCGAGTTTTTCGCCTCCGTGCTTGATTTTTTTCTCCATCTCTTCTTTGAAGCGGAATTTTTCGTCCTCTGAAATTGTCTTAGCTTTTTCTTTCTCTTGGATATCTCGCCAGACTTCATCCCTCGCCTTGCGCAATGAGATTTTTGCCTCCTCTGTCTTTTCTTTCAAAATTTTAACAAGCGCCTTGCGCCTCTCCTCTGTCAGCGAAGGAAGAGAAATCCTGATAGAATCTTTCGCGACAACTGGCTGCACGCCTATATTCGATGTCTCAATCGCTTTCGAAATAGTTTCCATCAGACCCTTATCCCATGGCTGGACCAAAAGAGTTTTAGCGTCCTCCACAACTATCGACGCGACATTTTTCAGCTGATTCGCAGAACCGTATACTTCAACTCTTACATTTTCTAATAAAGCAGGGGTCGCCCTGCCCGTTCTCAATGAAGTCATTTCGAATTCGAAATGACTTGCCAAAAAATTCAGCTTCTCCTCCATTTTTTTAAAATCGTACGCCATCATTTCCTAAGACCAATAAAAATTTCTTTAGTATTTGACGGATTTATTAATATCAGCGAAATAACTCCCGCTGAAGAAATTTGCGTCCCTCTCCAAGTAATGCCAGCATCTTCTGAAATATATAACTGATTTTGCGCGGCGACGTAAATTTTAGCCGAATCGTGCGGATCTATCGCTATTGCGCCTATTGGCAAAACCTCAGGCGCAACGGTTAAATTTACCCTATCCCATGTCAATCCGCTATTGGTTGATCTTAAAAGTCCGAACCGCGATCCGTGATATAAAAACTGCGTTCTCGGATCAATAAATAATAGCGGCTCGTCTTTCGCGCCGATAAAATCCATAAATGAATCGGACAAATCTGTCCAGCTAGCCCCGCCATCGCTACTCATATAAAAAGACCCCTTCGGATCAAGCACCCAGATTTGGTTGTCGTGAGCAGGATTCGAAACCATGGAGAGAAGGCCTGTCTGAAAACGCGATGCCAATCTCCAAGTCGCGCCGTTGTTTCTGGATTCGTAAAAACCTCCATCAGATCCTATAATCCTCAAGAATCCGCTTTTGGTTCGATATCCCTTTAAGAATGCGTATTTTTCAAGAGGAGTAAAGAAAAGTTCAGAACGTTTCTCGTCCTTGTATCTTATAATCCGCCCGCGGTTCGTGAACAAAACGAGCGCTACAAATTCTTTTTCTGTTGCTGGTTTTATCAAATCAAATATCATGGATCCCTCGCCGACTCCTCCGGGATATTGTCCGAAGTTTTCTCCGGACGTATCTCCCTTCCACGCTCCACGCGCTTCGGTCCCAATCAAAAGTAGCTTTTGATTGGACGCGTCAAAACCGATGTTCAAGATATTTCCTCCGACAAACTTATTTAAAACCTTCCAATTTAATCCGCTGTCATCGCTTTTATATAAAGTCGCGCCGCTTTCTGCGGACGCCGGAGATATCGAAGACGTTCTTGCTTTGAAAAGCACTGGGATCAAAGACAATCCCACGATAAAAATTATTATTATTACGACGATTATCAAAAACGGTTTCTGCCCGGTCATTATTCGAAATAGTATTTAGATACTGCTAAATGTTCGAGAAGCATTTTAGGAGGATAAGTTTTTTCAAAAAATCTCTTTTTAATCTCAAAATAATCTTCGACAAAACCGGAAAAAGAGATTGCGGATTCTGGATGAATCACTCTTATTCTCGACTCCATCCAAGCCTCGATTTCTCGAAAAACTTCTTCGGCCTCTTCTCTATTTTGAGCTATAGAACTTATATTTTCAAGGTTTAACTTAAATTTCGAAGCGCCCACAACCTCGTCCCGCCTGCTTTTTTTAAATATAGTCAAACGTGATAAAAGCGGGGCAGACAAAGAGGCTTCCGAGACAAGAGAGATTATAAAATAAGTTTCCGGATAAGGCTCCTCGATTGTTTTGAGCAATGTCGCCTGAGCATCAGCGGCAATATAGACAGTTTTTATCCTGAAAATTTTAGGTCCATAAAGCGCCGATTGACTCGCCGCGAACTGTATCTCGCGCGCGTCTTCGATTTTCAAGGATTCTCCTTCATAAAAGCGTATCCCTAAAAAAGATTCGGATTGGCATTGTAAACACTTCTTGCAAAAATTTTTATTATCGCAGGCAAGATAGCGGATCAGGAGATTCTCGGTTTCGCCGTCATCCCCCACAAGCAAAAAGGCCTGCGCCATGGAGCTTCGGAAAAAATTCTTGAAAAATTTATCAATGTCTCTCGCGACAATCATCTTTTGGCAAGAATACTCTTTTTGTACACATCGAGATGCTCGAGAGCTATTCCCGTTCCTTTGGCAACGCACAAAAGCGGCTCATCCGCTACTTTAGCTTTGACTCCGGTAGATCTGTAAACAAGCTCGTCTAAATTTCGCAGGAGAGATGTTCCGCCGGTCATAACAATGCCCTGGTCAATTATATCAGAGGCTAGTTCTGGCGGAGTATCTTGTAAAACGCGCTTTATGGTCTTCATTATTTCCTTGAGTTCCCCATCTATCGCTTTAACTATTTCATTCGTGCCTATTTTTGCCGATCGAGGAAGCCCAGTCAGGAAATCCCTGCCCTTTATCTGGTAGCTGTCTTCTTTCTCAACGGCAATAGCAGAACCGATCGCGATTTTTATCTCCTCGGAGGTTCTCTCGCCAACCGCCAAATTGAAAGTTTTTTTGATATAATCGGCGATCGCCTGATCAATCTTATTCCCCGCGACTTTGAACGAAGCGGAAGCAACAATGCCCCCAAGAGAAATAACGGCCGCATCGGTAGTGCCTCCTCCTATATCAACAACCATATGGCCGGTTGCCTCATAAATTGGTATCCCCGCTCCGATTGCCGCAAGTATTGGCTCCTTCATTATATAGGCCGCTCTTGCTCCTGCTTTCATTGCCGCTTCCACCACGGATCTTCTCTCTGTGGAAGTAACGCCGGCCGGAACGGAAACCATGACTTCTGGCTTAAATAAATTCCATCTTCCAAGCGCCTTATTCAAGTAGTATCGAAGCATCGCCTCCGTAACTCTGTAATCCGCGATAACACCGTCTTTCATCGGCCGGTAAGCGATAATGGTGTCAGGGGTCTTTCCAACCATTGCTTTCGCATCTTCCCCTACCGCTAAAATTTTATTTTCCGGAACGGAAACCGCGACAACCGAAGGCTCATTCAAAACAACCCCTTCGTTCGGCACAAAAACCAAAGTATTCGCGGTTCCTAAATCTATTCCAAGTTTTTTTATGAAAAATGCCATAATTTTTATCCTACACGCCTTATGTCGGCGCCAATTTTCTGCAAACGCTCCTCTATTTTTTCATAACCGCGGTCGATTTGATAAATATTCTTAACTACTGAATTGCCTTCCGCCACCATCGCCGCGATGATAAAAGCAAGTCCGGCCCTAAGATCAGGACTCTCGATCTCCCTGCCGTGCAGTTTAGTCGGCCCGTGAACTAAAACCCGGTGGGGATCTAAAATAGTAACATTCGCGCCCATTCGGACAAGATCCTCGACATAATTGAGACGCCCATCGAAAACAGTTTCAAAAATCATACTATCACCCATGGCCTGTGTCATCAAAACTGTAAAAGGCGCTTGTAGATCTGTGACAAACCCGGGATATTCCCTTGTTGTGACATCCAAACCTGAAAGCGCGCGCCCGGGGCGTATCTCAACCCAATCATGCCCCGACTTTATATTAGCTCCTCCAGCCCTCAACATTGTAATAATTGCTTCCAAATGTTCAGGATTACATTTGATAACCCTCAATCTGGATTTAAGTGCTGCTCCCAAAATCAGAAAATCACCCGCCTCAATCCTATCCGGGATAACCTGAAAAGTCTTGCCTCCCCTCAATAATTTTCCTCCGGTTCCAATAATTTCAACGGTGGATGTCCCGGCGCCCTTTATTTTCGCTCCATTTTTGTTTAAAAATTTGGCAAGCGAAGAAATCTCGGGCTCCATCGCGGCATTCTTTAAAACAGTCTTGCCGTGCGCTAACACCGCTGTCAGCATCAGCGTTTCTGTCGCCGTAACGCTAACTTTTCTAAAAATAAACTGGCTTCCAACCAAGCGTTTCGCCTCAATAGTATAGCTGGATTTATTACTTCTTATCTTAGCGCCCATCGAGCGCCAACCGTCGAGAAAAATATCTATAGGACGCTTGCCAATCACGCATCCCCCAGGATGGGGAAATGTCACAGTTTTTCCTATGGCGAGAAGCGGTCCCGCTAGTACTATGGAGGCTCTAAAACGTTCGGCAATATCAGAGCGCAAGTGCCCTATTTTCACTTCACTTCCACCTAATTTAAGGCTGCGTCCATTTGGTTTCTCAACACGAATCCCGAGAGCCTTCAAGAGCTCGAGCATTCTAAATACATCCTCTATTAAAGGGAGGTTAGTTATACCTATGGGATTGGCGAACAAAATCGAAGCAGGAAGTATTTTGAGAGCCGAATTCTTAGCTCCGCGCACCTCTATTTCTCCTTTGATCTTCTTGCCGCCACGAATTAGAAACTCTGCCATTTCCATACTCTAACCCGCCCGAGGCCTATTTTTCAAGAAAAATAAGAGTTAATATTTTATCAATGCTTACTGCGACAAAGCGTAAAATCTTATTCTGGTTTTCTATAATTATTTTCTTCGCCATGATGCCGATAGTAATCGCATACGCCCTTGGCTACAGATTTGACGATTCATGGCGCTTAAGAAAAACTGGAGGGCTTTACGTGACATCGGATATAACGGGATCCCAGATACATTTGGAAAACAAGCTCATTAAAACAACAAACCTTCTTCAAAGCGGGGCTTTCATCGATAATCTTTCACCCGGAATCTACAAAATATCCGTCTCGAAAGAAAATTACCTGCTTTGGGAAAAATCCCTCGAAGTCCAGTCGCAATTAGTCACGGAGACTAAAGCCTTATTGATACCGAAAAAAAATAACGCAAAAGTCATAATCCAGGGAAATTTCTTCGGGCTCGAATCTTCAATCTATAATCCTGTCCTTATATTCACAGAGAGGAAAGAAAACGAAAAAATTGTCCGCTGGTTTCTGCCAAGCGAAAAAGAATTCCTGACCGATACGGGGCCACTCGTAAAATACAGTAAAACTTTCGAGCTTATCCGATGGCTTCCGCGAGGAATTGTCCTCTCTCTTGACGGAAAAAGCAAGAGAATAACATTCGATCTAGGCGCGAAAACCGCGTCGATAGTCCCGCTGGAAGACGAGCCGTCCTCAAAAAGTGAGGAAGAAAAAGTGGCACTAAACGAACGATTAGACAGCAGAAAATTTATCAAAGCCGAATATACGGAAAATGGAGGAATATTAAAAACATCGTGGCTTGAGAATACTATTTATCCATATTATTTTTCGGGACCCGAAGAAATATTGATTCGCGATAAAAAAATAAGGAATTTCGAATTTTATCCCGGAAGGAGCGACGCGCTCATCGTCGCTTACGATAACGGAATTTGGGCGCTTGAAATCGACGGGCGCCAAGGTCGAATTATCCAGCCCATCTACAAGGGGAAGGAACCCGAATTCAAAATTCCATACGGCCTCAACGGCATATATTTAATTGACGCGGGAAATCTGATCGTTATTAATTTAACGCTCGAGTAATGATTTGGAAAGTCCTTCTGCTACTCGCCAAATATCACCCGCGCCCATAAACACAAAAAGAACTTTGCCGGAAAAATTTTTGGAATCAAAATCAGAAAACGTGCGCACGTTTTTGTGATATTTTTTGGTCTCATTAATTAAATCTGCGAGCATATTCTTATCTCCTTTCTCACGGGTGGAAGCGTAAATTTCTTCGAAAAACACAGCGTCAGACAGGGCGAAAGATTGCGCGAAGTCCTCTAAAAATGCTTTTGTCCGCGTATAAGTATGTGGCTGAAAAATCGCGACCAATTGATACTCTTTATATTTTTTCTTAAGAGCCTCAAGTGTCGCCTTTATCTCAGTCGGGTGATGCGCGTAATCATAGATGATAATAAAATCGCCGCTTTCCGGCGAATAGTAATCGAGCCTTCGTCTAACCCCTTTAAAATTATTTATACCAGATACAATTGATGCTTCATCGAGCCTAAATATCCTTGAAAGATGAATGGCGAGAAGCGCGTTTCGCCTATAGTGCGCTCCTGGAAAAATAAAGTGTGCTTTTGAAAAAATTTTCTCATCAATCTCCTCCGGCTCTGTAACAACAATGGCTTGGGGATTCGCGCGAATCCAATCTGCAAACGCTTTCTGGTAGCTTTCTTTATCTTTAAAATAGTCCGAGTGGTCATAATCAAGCGATGGAATAATAATTCCAACCGGAGAAAAATATTTAAATTTTTCCTGATACTCATCCCCCTCGACTATGAAAAACTTTCCTTTCCCGGCGCGAACCGAGCTCCCCCATGCCTTGACACTATCCCCGGTTAAGACGCATGGATCAAATCCGCCGGCTTCAAAAATCTGACCCAAAAGCGCAGTGGTCGTCGTTTTTCCGTGTGTTCCCGTAATTACAATCGTCTTTTTGCTTTTGGCGTATTCTCCGAGCGCTTCGGCGTAGCTCATCTCCGGTATATTCAATTCTTTGGCGCGAACGCGTTCGACATGATTCTCGGGCCACGCCGAAGAATATATTACGAGATCGATGTCTTTCCCTAAATTGTCCGGAGAAAATATTTTGATTGCGATATCGTTTTTCAGAAGCTCAAATTCGGACGGGAATTCTTCGGTGATATCCGATCCCGCAATAATAGCTCCTTCTTTTTTCAATAAAATCGCGAGACCCGAGAGCCCTGCCCCCTTGATCCCAATACAGTGAATTTTTATATTTTTCCAAATCATTTTATACTGATTCCATGAAGGTCATTGAAGTAATCCCTATAGCGCGGAGCATTTTCGCGCCCGGAACACTTTCATATTTTAGCATAAAACCGATTTCGCGCGGGGATCTGGTTAAAATCGGCCTTAGAGGCAAGGAAACCTTCGCGATTGTTGAAAAATCAAGCGATGTGGCTGAAGAAAAAGTAGCGCTTAAAAAAAGTGGATTTAAACTAAAGCCAATTAAAGCAGTGGTTTGCGAAAAATTTTTCTCAGACAATTGGTTTAAAATATTAGAAGGGATTTCAAAAAATCTTATGATACCTCCGCATATTGCCCTATCTTCTCTTTTGTCAAAAGCGATACTCTCAAGGGAACTTGCGTCACCCGAGGAAAGCTCAGAAGAAAGAGGGTATCGCAAATATGCCGTAAAAGGCTCGTTCGAAGATAGGGCTGATTACCTGCGCGGGATTACCCGGGAACACTTCGCGAGAAAAAAAAGCCTCGTGATCGTAAGCCCGCGAATTGAGAACCTTCTCGAACTAAAAGCCGCGCTTGGGCGCGGAATCGAGGAATATATTTTTTGCTTTTCTTCCAAACTTTCGGCAAAAAAATATTTGTCCGAATACAACAAGGCCGTAGCCCAGGCTCATCCCGTTTTAATATTGGGTACGCCACAAATTTTATTTTTCTCGCGCCCCGATCTTGAAACTTTGGCGCTTGACGACGAAGGCTCGCGGCTCTGGCGGGACAAAAGTTTTTACTCGTTCGATTTTCGCCAATCTGCCGAAATTATTGCAAAGGCTAGAAAACTCAAGCTAATTTTCTCCGGCCAGATCTTAAGGGTTGAAACTATATATAGATCGGAACGGGGGTTGATTGAAGCAAAAAATACGCTTACGGGAAGAATCCAAAATCCGGTCGAAACCAGAATAATCGAGGTTGGAAAGTCCACAAATTTTTCCTGGATTTCGGGCGACCTCGCGCGCTATATCGAAGAAAGCCTCCGCTGTAGTGAAAAGGTTTTTCTTTTAGCAAATCGCAAGGGATATAGCTCCTTTACCCTCTGCCAGGATTGCTCCCGCCCCCAACTTTGCCAAAATTGTTCGATCCCCCTTGTCCTTCATGGCACAAATCAACAAAGAAAGTTTAAGTTTATCTGCCACCATTGCTTAAAATCCCAAACTGTTCCGGAGCGTTGCCAATCCTGCAGTTCGTGGAAGCTTAAAAACTTCGGATTAGGAATAGAAAAAGTTGCCGAAGAGTTCGAAAACCTTTTTCCGAAGACCAAATTTACAATACTCGATCAAGACAATAAAAATGCCGGAAATAAATTCGAAAGTGTTGTTATCGGAACGGAAGTCGTTTTTTCGCATCCGAAAATATTTTTCGATACGGTCGCAATAATTTCCCTCGATAATCTTTTCACGATCCCGGATTTCCGCATAAACGAGACGATATTTCGCTTAGTCTCTGAACTTAAATACCGCGCCGAAAAAAGATTTATCCTGCAGACCAGACTTAGTGGCAACAAACTTCTCCAGGACGCGGTATCCGGAAATCTTTCGAGCTTTTACCAGGATGAAATTGAATCGAGAAAAGCTCTCGGCTATCCCCCGTTTGTGAAAATTATAAAACTTTCAGCCGAAAATAAAAACCTAAGCCTGCTCAATGGCGAAGAAAAAAAGGCGATGTTGGCGCTCAAAAATTATAACCCGATATCTTTCCCGGCATTCCGCGAAAAAATTAATGGAAATTATCGCTGGAACATACTGCTTAAAATATCCGGCCATCCTACGGGCAGCGGATGGCCGGATGACAAGTTGCGTTCTTTGCTTGAAAGTCTC
>MFIO01000020.1:21361-30805 GCA_001780775.1 Candidatus Giovannonibacteria bacterium RIFCSPLOWO2_12_FULL_43_11c
TTTGCTTGAAAGTCTCTCAAGAGTATGGCAAGTTAGCGTAGACCCAGAGTCAATAATATGAAGGCTTCGCCTTCACCCCGCCTTCTGAAGTGGCGGGGTGCTCAATTTTATAAACTAATGAAATTAGTATAAAATTGGCATAATATGGCAATTCTTCGCGTCCTTCAGGAGCCGGAAAAGACTTTAAGACAAGTAGCAAAAGGAGTCCCGCCGGATGAAATTAAATCAGGTAAAATTCAGGAGCTTATCCGAGATATGTCGGACACTCTTCATTCCATCGATATCGGAATAGGCCTCGCGGCGCCGCAGACCGGATATTCTCTGCGGATTTTTATAATCTCCGAGGAAGCCAAAGTCGTAAAAAGAGACGAGAATAAAGTCGACCGCGTAGAATACAAGAAACATAAGGCCGAGAGGAAGTGGAAGCATTTTGTTTTTATCAATCCTAAGTTGATTAGAATATCTGAAGAAAAGCATATAGTCCCTGAAGGATGCCTTTCAGTAGACAAGATTTTCGGAGAGGTAAAAAGATCCAAAAGGGCTGTGATAGAAGCATATAACGAGTCTGGGAAAAAATTCCGCCGCTCCGCGTCCGGCCTTTTCGCGCAGGCAATGCAACATGAAACCGACCACTTAAACGGAGTGCTTTTTATCGATACAGCCGTCAATTTAAAAAAACTCGAGGATCTCGAGACAGAAGAAAAATGAAGATCTTTTTTTTGGGAACTTCGAAATTTTCTAAGATATATCGGGACGCGCTCGTACAGGCCGGCTACGAAATCGTCGGATTGGAAGACTCCCCTGATTTGGGGGTCATCGCATATTATGGAAAAATTTTGCCAAAAAAAACTTTAGACATTCCTAAAATGGGATTTATAAATGTACACTACTCGCTTTTGCCCAGGTGGCGCGGCCCATCGCCTATTCAGGCTGCAATTCTTGCCGGAGACACAACGACAGGAGCGACGATAAGCAAAGTTGTTCCAAAAGCAGACGGGGGGGAGATCATCGCACAAAAAGAAATTCCTATTTTGCAGGAGGAAACGTATCCTGAAATCGAAAGAAAGTTGGATGATATCGGACCAGCGCTACTTGTAAAATCAATTCCGGACTGGACAAGTGGGAAAATAAATCCTCGGGAACAAGATGAATCAAAAGCTATCTATTCCAAACTCATTAAAACTGAGGACGGGCATATTGATTGGAAAAAAAGCTCGGAAGAAATTTTGTGTCAGATCCGCGCGCTCTCTCCAAACCCAGGCGTATTTACGACATGGAACGGAAAACGCCTACTGATCTTAAAAGCTTCGCCCGAAAAAACAACGCACGATTCGAGTCCCGGAAAAGTGATAAAAGACGGTGAAGGATTTAAAATCGCCTGCCACAACGGTTTTATAAAACCGCTTTTAATCAAACTCGAAGGGAAAAAAGAAACGACGCCCGAAGCTTTCCTCCACGGCCACCGCGAGATTATCGGCGCAGCACTTCGCTAGCATACTTAACTATCTTCAATTAAGTCGAAACGTTGCCATAACTTTAGATAACAACTCGTCATATTTCGCGTAAGTGGAGGCTTGATATAAATGCCCGCTTGCCCCGAGCATAGTCGAGGGGTGCACGAACCAAACTTCCCGAATGTCCCCGATATCCGGATCGGTGCTGAAGAAAACCAACGCCTCCTCCCCAGCGATCTGAATCGTCTGCGGATCTTTCATAACTATATCCGGCTGGTCTATCAAAATTCTCTCCGGAGTTATCGGGCCGGGCTCGTCATACGGCATTATGAAAATCTGGAAAGATTCGCCTGCCTCGCTGGCAGGCGAATCTTTCTTACTGAAAACCAAAACTTTAACATTTTCTTCCCCAGTATCATTAACCGTAAATCCTTCAGGATAATCGACAAAAAAACCGAGATCGGGGTCGTTATAGCGTGCCTTCAAGTCTGGATTCGTGAAAGGATAATTTTCCATCTCCTCCACATTTTTCTTTGTCTCCCCGCCTTTATTATATTTTAAATACCAGAACGCGCCAGCGGCAGCAGCAAGAATCAAAATTATCAAGAAAATTTTATATTTTTTTATCATATGCCTTGATTATTTTTATAAATTTTATGGCTTCCGCTCTGGCGAGACAAAGAAAAACCGAGTTTCTCCAACACGGCAATAATTTCTTTGGCATTAAGCTTGGGCAGTTTCTCTGACATTAAGATTATACTGCTATCTCTACTGTGGATAGAATAATTGATTTGAGTCGCTCCATTTTTTCACTTTTGCCTGCGATTCTGTCTTTAACGTGAAGCTGGATGGCGTCTTTGATATTTACCATGGCTTCTTCATAATTTTTACCTTGCGTATAGCAACCTTGCAATTCCGGGCAAAATGCAAAAAACCATTTTTATCCTCCTCAATTACGACTGAAAAGTTTAGATATTTCATAAGTATATTTTAGCAAATTTTTTAATTCAAAGCAAGCGCGGCTTCCCTCATCTCCCCAAAAATCTCTTAATCTCGTCGCTGGTTAAAGCGCGGTTATAAACGCGGACATCGTCGATAAGGCCGTTACCATAATTCCCAATTATCAAAATCTTAATCCGGAATAAATTTCGACAACGCTAACAATGCTTATCCAAAGCGCCTTTTCCTTGCTTGAAGTTAATAAAAAATCGCGGGCCTTGCTTTGCCCACGCAAATAATCTATAAGAATATCCGAATCGATGCAATATCCTTTCATTGCCTCCAGGATTTTCTCATTCTGCCAACGTAAAAAACCGAAGATTTATTGGAAAAACTCCTTTTAAGCGCGCCGAACGCGTTATCCGTAAAGCTCTTTTTTTTAGTTACATAATACAAAGGCTTGGAAATAGACTCCAACTTTTTTATAGCCTCCAAAAGTTCATTATATTTAGTTTTAGGTATTGTAACTGTTGCCATATTTTGATAATATCCCTATCTCCCCAAATTGTAAAGTCTCTTAATCTCATCCCCCAAAAGCGCCCGGCTGGACATCCGATGTCCAAAGATTTAAGCTGGGTCCATGAATCCAAAAGCAGTGAGCGGCAAAATTTATCATCTTCTAAACAGGGGTGTAGATAAACGTAAAATATTTTTGGACAAAGAGGATCATCTGCGTTTTATCCATGATCTCTTTGAGTTTAACGATTCCGACCCCGTATTGGATATTCGGTATACTTTTAATAATATTTTGGGCATCGGACGTCCAAAAGTTAGGATTGAGAGAAAACCAAGGAAAATTCTGGTGGATATTCTCGCGTTTGTTTTGATGCCTAATCACTATCACCTTTTGGTTATGCCTCGGCAAGACGACGCGGTCTCTTTGTTTATGAAAAAACTGAATATGGGGTATGCAAAATATTTTAATAAAAAATACAATAGAAGCGGTGCTTTATTTCAGGGCAAGTATAAGTGCGTGGCCATTGAGAGGGACGCTCATTTTATTCATATCCCCTATTATATCCATCTGAATCCATTAGACCTTAAGTTCCCGGAATGGCGAGACAGAAGGATTAATAATTACAAAAAAGTTTTTGAATACCTTGAATCATATAGATGGTCTAGCCACCTTGATTATCTTGAGAAAAATAACTTCCCATCGGTTACAAATAGAAAGTTGCTTTCGGAATATTTTGGCGGCGAAAGCGGCTACAAAGAGAGTATTTTGGAATGGCTAAAAGATATTGATCTTGAAGAGAGTGAAATAAAAAACTCTCTTCTGGAATAACTTTGGGACATCGGATGTCCAAAAGTTTAACGGCCGAGGTTATACAGCCGTTTGATTTCATCCGCAGTAAGCGCGCGGTTGTATATGCGGACATCGTCGATGGAACCATTGAAACTCCTAGAACTCTCGGCGTTGTTGCCGATATTCCATGACGTGGCGCTGACCGGTGTGCCACAACCAGCTTCGTTCGTCACATCGAGCCCGTTAATATACCATTGTGCAGTGGCACCCGACGCTGGGCTTATCATAATAACGTGATACCAATTATTTACCGCCCAAACAGACGCAAGTGATGCACATGCATTCGCACCACTATCACGGCTAACAAGTAGAGAAGAATCGCTCCCCCTTACTGCAACAAACAGTTGCTCGTTGGTAATAATTCTGCCAAAACCGCCTCCGCCCCCTCCGCGCGGATACATCCATGCCGAAACGCTAACAGCGCCTGTGCCGTCGAAATTGCTGGTGATGGAAACCTTATCATCGGTATCGTTCGCGCCAAACTTCAACCCCTGGCCGATTTTGCCGATGGCGCGGGTGGGGCCGTTGGTGAGAGTACCATTGTTGGCGTTGCCCGAGCGGTCGTAGGCGGTAGTGCCCGCCATATCTTTGCCGTCAAAACTCCACCAACCCACCAAACCTTTTTGCAAAGAATCATTATTGATTGAAGTGTTGATCTTCAGCGTCGCGCCGATGCGGTAGAGGCGTTTGATTTCATCATTATTTATTACTCTGTTATAAAAACGCACATCATCAAGAACTCCGTCAAGCGGAGCGGTGGTGGTGGCGTTAAGCCCGAGGTTCACCGCGCTGGCATTGATCGCGGTTCCTGTGGTAACGGCGATATGATGCCAGCCCGCGTTGACCGTTGTTCCAGAAGCACCGTCAACGAATATGGATGGGCTTGTAAGGCCGCTTGCCGTAACCGTGCCTGCTACGATTTTAATGCCTTGGCTCGCGTTTAGGTAAAGCAAATTGACCGTGGGAGAAGAAGACGCGGTTTTCATCCAGAACGAGAAACTGTTGACGGATGAGCTGACATTGCCAGGGTTGACATAAGATTGGGTGGAATCAATCCCTTGGCCGAGTTTGCCCGCAGTAGGAGAGAACTTTGGAAGGCCGTAATTGTAAAGTTGGGAGATTTCCCCCGCCGAAAGCGCCCTATTGTAGATGCGGACATCGTCGATGAGGCCAAGCCCATAAGCAGAGCCGTTCCCATAGAACCCAATATCAGTATCATATCCGTCAACATCTGATAGAATTCCGGTAACGCCTGTTCCAGTGCCATCTTGAACGCCATTAACGTATGCCGTCCAAACGAGTAAATTATAAGTTATAGCGACATGCCACCAGGTATTAGTATTCAAGGAAGTACCAGTAGAATGCAATGCTTCAGCACCAACGCCACCAGAAGGCTTAGCAAAGACTCGTAATTTATGGTCACTCCAATGAGTCATCAAACTGACATCGGCATTTCGACCAATAATAGCGACATAAACTTCCCCCACATCAGATGGTATCTTTACCCAGGCAGAGAACGTGAGATTCGAAGTTACTCGTAGAGGCGAAGGCGCATTTCCCAAGGCCACATAATCATCCACGCCGTCAAAACTCGTCGCGCCTAAACCTATTTTTCCTGTTGTCCAAGCCATACCGGTTGTATTGACATTCGAGGCGGTACCGTTGTTGCCCTGTCCGCTTGAGTCCTCCAAACCAACAGTAGTCCCGTTTGCGATGCTTCCCGACGAAGCGCCGTCCAATTTCCACCAGCCGACGAGACCTTGCGCTGAAATATCCTGGCCGAGCGCGGAACCGTTTTTTGCTTGACCGCTTCTGTCATAAGCCGTTGTCCCCGCGATATCCGCTCCGTTGAAACTCCAATAGCCGACGAGTCCTTTCGTAAGCGAATCATTATTTATTGAAGTGTTGATCTTCAGCGTCGCCCCGATTTTGTATAGCCGTTTAATCTCATCCCCCGAAAGCGCGCGGTTGTAGATGCGGACATCGTCGATCAATCCTCCGAAAGAGGGGTCGTCTAAGTCGGTTCGCAAGTTCCCGATAATTAGATTTGCGGTCGAATCGTCGCTGGAACCGCCGTTGGGCGTAATTGATTCTGTTACTGTTTTAGATTCTCCATTTATAAAAAACGTCGGGTCGTTGGCGGATGACGAGGAATCGAACGCCACACAAGCATGGCTCCACGCATTATTTGTTATCCCGGTTGTGCTCCAGTAACCTGCGCTGGTATCAAATTTATGATAATAGCAAAGCCTGTCGCCGGAAGGACAATTTTGCGCAAGCCTGAAAACCCAGCCTGTGCCAGTGGTTACCATTTTGCTCATAATATCTCTAAAATTAAACGCGCTGGGTTTTATCCAAGCACAAATCGTTTTTACAGCAAGATTATCAAGAACTGTGTTTGATTGCGCATTGACGATATCATTAGTACTGTCAAATTCCAACGCCTGGCCGATTTTGCCGATGGCGCGGACGGGGCCGTTGGTGAGAGTGCCGTTGTTTGCGTTGCCGGAGCGGTCGTAGGCAGTATTTACCGCCATATCTTTGCCGTCAAAAGACCAGTAGCCGACTAATCCATTGGTAAGGCCGATGTATTTGGGAGCTTGGATTATTAAAGCTGCATCGGCAGAATTGAAATCCGAAATCCAGAAAGTGAAGACTAAAAGCAGAAATAAAAAATAAAAAGTATTTTTCATAATTTTATGGCGATGGAGTAGGCATTGGTTCCGGAGTTGGTTCCCCAGTCTCGCTCTCGCTCGTCGAGGCGGGGGCCGTTGGCGTCGGCTCCGGCGTGGGTTCTGGCGTGGGTTCTTCAACTGGAGGCGTGGGAGGAATTGGCGGTTCGGGCGTCGTCTCTGTTGAGGAAGCATTTTCCGCTGGCGGAATTTCTTCCGAAGGAGCAGGCTCACTAACACCGGGTGTTTGGGAATCCTCAACACCCGGTGTTGTTAACGCAGGCGCCTGGCCCGCTTTATCCAGCAAATTCTTTAACTCTTCTTTTGTCACGCAAACGTCTTCAAGGCATAATTTTTTCGCGTGAATTTCATCCACTGTCAATTTTCCATTTTCATCAATCGACCAAGCGCCTCCCGAAGACAAGATCGAGCGAACATTCACGATATCCCGATCATCCATATCCAAAACATAATTCGCTTTAATCCTGCCGGAGGACATATCTATTCCGCCGATGCTTTGGGTTGAAGAAGCAAAAGCAAATATTTCCGGATCGAGATTCGACCAACCAAGATTTACGAAAACTAGGATTTTTCCGACGCCCTCCTCAACACTCGGTGTTGAATCCCCAACCCCGCTAAGCGGGGTCCCGGGCGTTGAAAAATCTTCAAGCGCGATACCGATAGTAACCCCGGACGTTGTCGCGCGCGCGCCGACTCCCGGAACGGAAGAGAGCGCAATCTTGTCTCCCTTCTTTATATCTCCTCCTTCCAAATTTACTTTAACCGGGACGCGTCCGGTAAGAGCGACAAGCGGGCGCGTCGTAGTCCCCTCCTGTTGCGCTCCTAAAATCACCTCCGACCCATTGATCGCAAGCGCGGGCCTGGTTGAGACAACTCCGATGACAACTTCGCCCCATTTCGCTTTTTTAACCATGGCTTTTGAAGTGGTCGCGTTATCGAGCGCGACGATTTCTCCCGCACCAACTGATTCCGATGAAGGGTACCGCTCCGCGATGTCGAAGACGTCGCCAGGATCGTCCGGCGCAGCCGACACTCCTGCCGTATCCACGCGCAACCCTCCATTTACTTCCGCGGCTGGACAAGTTGATCCTGTAGTAATACATACGCCTCCAACAACTGTAAGCGTCCATGGCGGAGTAGTAGTTCCAATTCCAACATTCCCCTTTGTGATATTTCCTGAAGAGGTCGTCGTTCCAAAAATGGTAAGTACAGCAGTAGAATCAATTTGCGCGGAGTAACTATTATATAGCATTGCGGTGGTAGTAGAGCTCGGCAGATCTATCCATGAAAGTACTCCCGCGTCCGTATCAAAAGCCATTGGGCCAGTGTTTATAGAATCAATTGATGTCACTCCTGATCCCGATTCATAATTAAACGCGCCATTATCTATGGAGAATCCGCCAATCACTGATGTCGTCGCCACTACGGCATTCGAGCCGTTTAACGCCGTGTTTATTCTGAAAATCGGGGTTGCGGTTGTTGAGGTTCCGATTGTCCACGCGTAGAATTGGTTGTTTGGAATTGTCGAGGTCGCTGATGAAAGATAATTGAGGGTTAGGGTTGAAGCTGAAGATGAGGCGAATGTAATTAAGTTTGAATCAAAAACTGAATTTCCGACGACGGAGAGTCTCGCAAAAGGAGAGGTCGTTCCAATCCCCACATTCCCATTAGCGTGAACCAAGAAAGAAGGAGTTGAAGTCCCATTTCCCGAAACGACGAACGCTGGACGATTATTATTCGCCATTCCCTTAAGAACTTCGACGGATAAAATTCCCCAAGGAGAAGTGGAAGCAACTCCGATAGTTGAAGTTGAAGTTAGAGTCCCTAAATTAAGCGCGTTCATTGTCGAAGAACCGTATGAAATCAAACCTCCTTGAAATTGAATCGGGGTCGTGGTCGCGCCGTAAACTTGGGAGCCGATTGTTGTGAATGTAAAAGGTTCTTTCATGCTGGCTCCTCCAGTTGCATCACTTCCGTCGCAAAGATCGGATGAACCAGTTATAGCTACGCAATTTGGAGTTAAAACTCCGTTTGTATTATCGAGGCCGGCGCCCGTTAAATCACTAAAAGTTTCGCTATTTAATCTAAATCCTCCTCCCGAAATTGTAAGACCAGACGACGTTGCTAAAAACCCCGGAGCAACAAGACCAGTATATAAAGTCGAGGTTCCTGATTGAAAATTGCCAACGCCTTGGACAGAGAAGATTGATCCGGGAGTGGTTGTCCCGATGCCGACGTTACCGGTGCTCGTTATTCTCATCCTTTCGCTTTCGTTGGCGGCGTGGGCTATCGTGTTGAAAACTAAAGCACCGGCCCAGTTGCCCGACGTCGCGTTTTCCTTTATTCCCTGTATAGACCCAAACACTTCCGCCGTGCCTCCGGCATCAATCTTTCCTCCCAAGCCGATCTTCCCACCGACGCCAGTAGCAAATGTCGCTGTATCTCCGATGAATAACTGAGAATTATTTTGTGATTGTGTTCCATACATATATGAGACAGTTCCTCTTCCGCTTTGAGCACCCCCGATACCTACTTGGAGCGGAGCTGCAGGAGCCGCTGTCCCAATTCCCACATTCCCGTTTTCAGCAACATACAAGCTGTTAGCGGTTGCTCCGCGATTAACCGTGAAAGCCGCGTTATTTCCCGCCGTTAATCCTCCCAAAAAAGTGGAAGTCGCCGTTGTTGAAGTTGCCGTCAAGTATGCAACTGTCGGAGAAGTGGAGGAAGTTAAAGTAGCGCCGTCTGAATGTAGCCAACCCTGTCCGAATGATAACTGCCCTGTGCCACCACTTGTTACTGCTAATGGAGTACCGAGGGTGAGAGAACCAAGAGAAGCTGCAGATGAGAAGAGATTAGTTGAACTGGCAGTAGTGGAGAAGAAGTTAGTAGTAGTGGCATTTGTCGTGGTGGAATTGCCGGTGATGAGTAAGTTGCCGACGATGGTACTCGAGGCGGCGGTGTTGAGAAAGCCGCCGGAGAGAGTAAGAAGCGA
>MFIO01000021.1 GCA_001780775.1 Candidatus Giovannonibacteria bacterium RIFCSPLOWO2_12_FULL_43_11c
AATTATCCCGCTGCAGTTTTGATACGAGGAATCTACGCGAACGGGAAGGCGATTAACGGCCCGGGGAGAGTATGTCGATTTTTGAAGATTGATAAAAAACTTAACGAAAAACCGTTATCTAGAAAATCCGGTATATGGATCGAGGAAGGCATAAAAATTATTCCTAAAAAAATTATTAAATCAACGCGCATTGGCGTGGATTACGCTGGCCCAATCTGGTCCGAAAAACTCTGGAGATTTTGTATCAAAAGTGCTAAGGTATGAAAAAGTAACTTGAGGGGGGAGGGTTTAGAATGAACGTTACCAATTTAGCAGGAACGTTAGTGGTCATTTTGTCTCTCGCATCCTGCGTGCACGCACCTTTAAATAAGGATATCGCCGAGGCAAATGTCTTGTTTGAATACCTGGATAAGGAATTAGGCAAAAGTTTCGGCATTTTCTTGCGAGGAGAGAGATTGAATTTTCTTGTCATACGGGACGGTGAACAGTGGATAAATATTTACCCTACATTGCGGGAGAAAGCGCTTTCGCCCGACGAAGAAGCGACTATACAATTTGCCGTTTCAAGAAAGACGGTTGAGAAAAGAAAGGCCAGGTGCGGAGCGAGCGGCGGATATGTTTTGCGGTGCGATGCGGCTGAGGAGGGCGAATATATCGCGGCGGACAAAGTTTTCGATCTTCTAGGGATTTTGAAGAGAACTAAAAAATCTCGGGAAATTCTAAAGCCACTGGGGCAGGCAATTTGATCTTACTGGAGGATTTTAGCGATGGATAACGATGATGTGCCGAGGAGAATAGTCGTTTTGAAGGCGATGGAGGAGTTGTTTAGAGGAAGAGGAGATAGCGCTTACTTTTTTAGAGCGTATGACGACGTAACATCGCTTCTGGCCGGGATCAGGATGGGGATCAAGAGGGGGCTCCCCATGATGCCAGAGTTGCTTGACTACGCCGTGGTTAATTCAAGAGTGGCGATACTGCAGGAAACTAAAAAATTTCTTACCTCCTTGATTCTGAATAGCGGTGCGGTGCGTGATAACCTGGCTAGAAAGATTAACGATTTGCTTGGGGACTCACTGGCGGAATTCCACAACCGTTCACGGCTGATGCGATTTACGGAATAAGAAAGGAGACTTATGGAAAAAAGCGAGTGGGATGAACTGAATAACTTGGAGCAGGATGTGCTATCTGATCGGCGGGAACCTCACCAATTTGGAGACAAGACAAAATGGCCGATCGATGAGCAAGTTGAGACAATCTTGAGCCAGGCGGAAGTGGAAATTCAGAAACTCAACAAGGCGCGACTCGTCGCCCGCGACTCTCTTTCAAGGAAAATGGATTTCTAAAGCTCGTTGAAAGCGAATGCGCGACTTTATTTTAAAAAGGCCAGGACTTGATATCCGAGGCCTTTTTTAATTTCTAAAAATCTATTTATTCAACTGTTTATAAACTTTGCCCGTGTGCTTGATTCCTTTCTCGAGTACGTCAGCACCCTCGTCCCAGGAAGCGGGGCAGACCTTGCCGGGGTGTTCCTCGGCGAATTTAATGGCTCTTAGCATTCGAACGATCTCTCCCGCGGAGCGGCCGATTGGATCGGCGACGATGTACGACGCGCGCAAAATTCCTTCGGGGTTGATAATAAAGCAGGCACGTTGAGCCATGCCGATTTCCTCGTCGTAGATTCCGAGCTCGCGAGAAAATTTTCCATTGTGATCCGCGGCCATTTTATATTTAAATCCTTTTAATAACTCCTCCATCTCTATCCACGCTTTATGTGTATAGACCGTATCAGTTGAAACAGAGACAACCTCAGCTTTAAGTTTATCGAAATCTTCCTGCTTGCGACTCATATCCAAAAGCTCCGTTGGGCAGACAAATGTGAAATCTGCTGGATAGAAAAAGAGAATGAGCCACTTTCCGCCAAAATCGCCGTTTGTTATTTTTTCCACTTCGTCCCGCTTTGGGTTATAGGTCTCGAGCGAGAAATGTGGAAAGTTTTTATCTACTTGAAACATAGTGCTATTATAATCTAATGATGAAAAATGTCGCAATCTTTCTTCTTCTCGCAATAATCGCTGGCGGCGTATGGTTTTATTTGAAAAATTCTGGTAAGGATGTGTATAAGAAAGAAGAGGCTACCCAAACCCCGCAACCTTCTGGACAAGAACGCAAGCTACCCGCGGGCTTTTCTACAAAAGGGTTAAAAGAAAAAGAACTAGATCTTAATAATGATGGCACAAAAGAGCTTTTATTGACGAGTCTCGACGCGTCTGGACCGCATGCAGTCCTAGTAGATCCGAAAGACTCATCAAAGGCGTTTTCCAACATTTTCAATTTTCCGCAAAGCGGGTTTAAAGAAGAATTTTCATTCAAGTCCGGAGAAGCGCCGGAGATTGACCAGACTATGGATCTAAACGCGAACGGGCGCGCAGAACTTGTTTTTGACCTCAAAGATTACGGGGCATATACGACGACGTATGGAGTTGTAATATTTTCCGCGGGGAAATTCGATTGGCTTATGCTTGAAGAAAAGGATAGCAAAAACCGCCCGGCCATTTTCCGAGACGGAGCTTCGGTTAGGAATGCAGATGTTTTTAAAATACTACCAACCGAGAAAGCTTTGGTGGAAGTTTCCGGCGCTGGGGATAACGACGGGAATTGGATGTGGGAAACCTCGGCCTATAAATGGAACGGCACCAAATATGTCTACGACGCATCTCTTTCGGCAAAAATCCAGGCCGAACAGCCTAAGAAAATCGTAAATGGCCAACCGGTATTCTAAAGACCCAATCAGTTTAGTTGTCTTTGGGGCGACGGGGGATTTGATGGCACGGAAGATTTTTCCCTCACTTTTTTATTTATATAAAGAGAAAAAACTTCCCGATGGGTTCAGGGTTATCGGAGTTTCGCGAAGAGATATTTCAGAAGAAGGCTTTCGCGAAAAAATTCGGGAAGCGGCAGATAAATTTGATGAAATTGCTAAAGATAAAAGGCTCTCGGGGTTTTTAAAGCTTTTTTACTTCGTAAAAGGATATTTTGGTGATAGATATACTTACGAAGATTTAAAAAGAGTTTTGGAGGGGCACGACCACAAAATATTTTTCTATTTGGCTGTCACGCCGAAATTCTATAAAACCGTTCTGGAGAATATGAAAAAGGGGGGACTTATTCATCGCAATATATTTCTTCTTGTCGAAAAACCCATCGGACTAGATCTCAAGGGAGCTCGTGAAGTAGAAAAGTTATTGTCAAAATATTTCAAAGAAGAGCAGATTTACCGTGTTGACCATTATCTCGCGAAATCAGGGATGGATGCGCTTTTTCATTTCAGATTTAAAAAGAAATATTTGGAAAAAATTTGGTCTAGGGAGTTTATCTCAGGCATTGAATTGCGGCTTTGGGAAGAAAAAGATGTCGGCACGCGGGGAGAATTTTATGAATCCGTAGGCGCCCTACGCGATGTCGGGCAAAATCATCTTCTGACTATGCTCGCGTATGCCACAATGGATTTCCGAAGTCGGACTTCGGGCGAGGTCGTTCGAAAAGCGAGAGCTAAATTATTACGAACTCTTAAAATTTATAATCCGCGCCAGACCAGACATTTTGCCTATCGCGCCCAGTATAAGGGTTACCGCAAAGCCAAAGGCGTTAAACGAGATTCTCAAATTGAGACGTTTTTCAGGGTTTTGGCGTTTCTTGGTTCCGGAAATTTTAAAGGCGTCCCTATTTCAATCGAAGCGGGGAAAGCCATGCCAGAAAATAAAAAAGAAATGATTGTTAAATTTAAGGACGGAATAAATATCATTTTTCCAATCGAGACGCACTCGGTTAAATACCAATATGTCGAGGAGTATAAAAAAATTCTCGCAAGCGCTTTTGCGGGGGATGATTCGATATTTTTGGGAAGAAATGAGGTTTTAGCTGCTTGGAAATTCATTGACCCCATAGTCCTTGCTTTCAGAAAAAACTTAATCCCGTTAAGATTTTATGAACCGAATACTTATCCAAAAGCGTCAGGATAAATCTACGTTATTCATATTCGCTACCAAAATTGATGCCTTCAGCATGGAGCTGAACGTGCCCGCATCTGTCCACTTGCCATTTATGATTTCGTAGGACAAATCCCCACTTTTTAAATACATATTATTAACATCGGTAATTTCCAATTCCCCGCGGTGAGAAGGTTTCAGTTTTTTTATTTTTTCAAATACAGTTTTGTCATACATATACATTCCTGTCACTGCCAGCCTGGATTTTGGCGCTTTGGGCTTCTCCTCTATCCCAACAAGTTTTCCATTTTTGATTTCAGCGACTCCGAATCTGTTGGCTTCCTCAACTTCTTTCAGAAATATCTTCGCGCCGATATTTTCATTTTGGAATTTTCTAATCGCGTTGCTTAAAGATTTTTCGAAAATATTATCTCCTAGGATTACGGCGATTTTTTTCTCATCCGCAAAATCCTCGGCGAGCGAGAGCGCTTGCGCGATTCCTCCGGCTTCCTCCTGTACTTCATATGATATCCTTACCCCAAACTCTTTTCCGGATCCGAGAAGATTCAGAAAATGCCCAGCGTGTTCCGGGCCCGTGACGATTAAAATGTCTTTAATTCCGGACGACGTCAACACCCCGAGCGGATAATAAATCATAGGCTTATTATATATTGCGAGAAGATGCTTGTTGGTTACTTTAGTGATAGGCAATAAACGCGTGCCTTTGCCCCCAGCTAAAATGACCCCTTTTATTTTCATATCTTTAAACTTTTATTTTTATACCATTCTATTGTTTTAGCAACCCCTTCTTTAAAACTATATTTCGCCCTCCATCCAAACTCGTTCTTTATTTTAGAACAATTTAGAGCGTATTTCCTATCGTGCCCCGGGCGGTCGCGAACATATGCGATGAGTTTTCTGCCCAGTCCTAATCTATCCAATATCATCTCGGCAACCTCGATGTTTTTAAGCTCTTCGCCTCCGATGCAATAACGTTCGCCGATTTTTCCATGAATGATAATTTTCTCTATTGCCCGGACGTTATCTTCGACATAAATCCAATTGCGAACTTGTTTCCCGTTTCCGTAAACCGGAATATTTTTTCCCGCCAAGGCGTTAGTTATCGTAAGCGGAATGAATTTTTCCGGGTATTGGCAAGGCCCATAATTATTTCCAGAATGCGTAATGATAATAGGAAAGCCATACGCTTTGTGGTAGGAAAAAGCTAGAAAATCGGCCGCCGCTTTCGAGACGGAATAGGGATTTTGAGGATTGTATCTGGAATTCTCGTCAAATTTAGAATTTCCATCCCCCGGCAGTTCGCCAAAAACTTCGTCAGTGGAAATTTGGATGAATTTTTTGACTCTCTTTTTTATGGAAATTTTATAAAGAACAGAGGCCGCAATTACGTTATTATTGAAAAAAACAGACGAATCTTCGAGCGAACGGTCAACGTGTGTTTCGGCAGCAAAGTTCACAACGATATCGACATCTTTCATGACTTTCTCCAGAAGTTTCCTATTCCCGATATTTCCTTTCATGAATGTATATTTTTTACTCTCTTTTATCCCGCGTAAATTTTCAACATTCCCGGCGTAACTCAATACATCCAAATTTATAAGACGATCTTCAGGGTGCGTATTGAGCCAATATCGAATGAAATTCGATCCTATGAATCCAGCGCCACCGGTAACTAATAGCTTCATACGAATTTTTTATATTCCATTAATTCTGATTTAATTGCCTCTTTTGCATTACGCATTTTTATTCCTTCGGCAACTAATTTTGAGTTATCGAGCTTGCAATTCGAACGCCCAGCTTTTACTAATCCCTTTTCCAATAGTTCTTCCGGTTTAATTAAAGTATAAGAAATAGAAGGGTCCACAATTTTCTGATAAAGATCCATAATTTCCTTATGGCCAATTATGCCATCGTTAACAATATTGAATACGCCCGTTGCGCGTTTTTCAATTAAAATTTTCGCGGCATTCAGGAAGTCTTCCACGGAAGTCAATGAATTATAGGCATCGATAATATTTTTATATCCAGCGAGTTTAGTAATTAAATTTCTTTGGTGGGGGCGAGAATCAAACGGCATGCGTATTCGCATGATTAAAAACGGGAATGGCTTCAATAATTTTTCTGCTTCGACTTTTGTCCACGAATAAAAACTTATCGGATTTGGCTTATCTTTTTCGCTGAAGCCAGATTCCTTAGGCGCCGCTCCGTCATAAATACAGCCGCTTGAGATATGCCCAAAATATATATTTTTCTTTAAACAAATTTCGGCTAGAATTAATGGCCCAATCACATTGCTCGAAATCGTTTCCATTTTGTGATCTTCACACCAATCAATATTTGGCTTGCCCGTCTTTCCCGCGGCGTTTATTACGCACTCGGGCCTATATTTTATTAATTCATCGACTATCGCTTTTTTGTCGGTAATATCGGCGGGACTTAAGGCAACATGAAAACTATCTTTGAATTTATTTCCCAGCCATCCGTTTCCAAATATCAATATTTTGGACATATAATCAATATAGCTTACTTTCAAAAAAATTCGAATTCAGCTAATATTTATGTAGTGAAAAAAGAAATTGTGATAATCGGACTTGGAAAAATGGGAGGAAATATGACATTGCGCCTGCGCGAGCGCGGGTGGAGGGTTTTGGGACTTGATAAAGGCGATGATTTTTCTAGAGTAAGAAATCTGCCGATTCCGCGCGTGATAATTCTTTCAGTCCCGCATCAGGCGGTGGATTCTCTTTGGAAAAGCGCGATCAAATTTTTGGACATGGGTGACATAGTTATAGACGCCGGAAATTCTTTTTATAAAGATACGATTAGGCGCGCAAAAGAGTTTTCGCGAGTAGGCATTAAATTTATTGACGCAGGAGTTTCCGGGGGACCTGCTGGCGCGAGGCACGGGTCATCATTAATGATTGGAGGGGATAAGAAAATTTTTAATTTTCTAAAGCCGCTTTTCAGAGATCTTGCGTTTAAAGACGGATTCCAATTTTTTTCGGGCGCAGGCGCGGGACATTTTGTAAAGATGGTCCATAATGGGATAGAATACGGGATGATGCAAGCTTTGGCGGAAGGTTTCACAATTTTAAAAAAATCAAAATATAAAATAGATCTTAAAAAGGCGGCAGAGATTTATAATAATGGAAGCGTTATTGAGTCTCGTTTGATCGGATGGATAACGATCGCTTTCGAAAATTACGGACAGGATTTTAATGGGGTGTCTGGAAAAGTCGGCAGTACTGGCGAAGGGGAGTGGACGGTTAAGACCGCGAAGGAATTCAAGGTTAACGCAAAAGTTTTGGAAGATGCCTTAAAGTTCAGAATAAAATCTCAAAAAAATCCAGATTGGACTGGCAAACTTTTATCGGCATTACGCGGGGAATTTGGAGGGCATAAGATTAAATAACATGCCCAAGTTATATGTAATCGCGACACCAATAGGGAACTTAAAAGACATAACTTTAAGGGCAATTGAAATTTTGAAAAGCGTTGATATTGTTTTGGCAGAGGATACGCGTGTCACACGAAAACTTCTTACTCACTTCGAAATCTCAAAACCAATTATGCGTTTTGACGAACATGTTGAACATCGGATGTTCAACAAAGCGGTAGAGTTATTACGTGCGGGTAAAAACCTTGCATTGGTGACGGACGCCGGGACGCCTGGGATTTCTGATCCGGGCTATCGCCTCATCTCCCACTTGGAAGCTCAGCTTCCAAGTTTGGAAGAAAGAAAATTTTCGATTGTTCCTGTTCCAGGGCCTTCGAGTCTTTCGGCGATTATTTCTGTTAGCGATATCAACCTTTCTGAGTTCTTATTTTTGGGATTCCCGCCTCATAAAAAAGGGCGGCAGACTTTATTTAAGCGAGTGGCGGCAAGCGAAATCCCCGTAATTTTATTTGAATCACCTCATAGAATCTTGAAAACTTTGAAGGAAATTTTAGCGATATCGGGAGACAAGTATTTGAATATCGGGCGCGAACTTACAAAGATATACGAAGAAATTTTTCGCGGAACAATTTCAGAAGCGATTTTGAAATATGAAAAAGAAGGCACAAGAGGTGAATTTGTGCTAGTTTTGAAACCGTAGCAATGCACAGGTTTTTTATCGAAAATAATATCGCCGAGAATTCCAAGCTGAAGCTTCCGGAGGAAATTTTACGCCAAATAAAAAACGTCCTCAAAATTAAGCGCGGAGAGAAAATTGCGCTTTTTGACGGATCTGGACACGACTTTATCTCTGAATTTTCCGGGGAAGATTACGTTTCCATTTCTGAGAAAGTTTTTAATAGGCGCGAACCGGAGCGCCAAGTTTTCTTGTTTCAGTCGATTTTGAAAAAAGACAAAATGGAATGGATTTTTCAAAAAGGGACGGAGGCCGGGGTTTACGAATTCATCCCTGTTCTTTCATCGCGTTCTGTCAAAAAAGATTTTAATTTGCCTCGGGCGAAGAAGATAATAAAAGAAGCATCCGAGCAGTCTGGAAGAGGGTGTGTCCCGAAAGTCAGAGAAATTATGGGCTTTGACGAAGCTTTGGAATTTGTCCAAAAAGAGCGGATAACAGGGATAATAGCCGACCCGAATTCAAAAAGGCACATACTTGAAGCCATGAAAGAACCTAAAACAGCGCTTTTTATAGGACCGGAAGGAGGCTTTACAGAGGAAGAAGTTGCGGAAGCCAAAGAATGCGCGTTCAAAGCTTACTCGCTTGGCAGACTCAACTTGCGTTCGGAGTCAGCCGCTCTCGTCGCGGCTTGGGTTGTAGCGCAGTAAATCACAGCTTTCGACATTAGAATGATTTATAATTTGTAATATGCTTGAAAAAGAGTATTTTTCTATTGGGGAGAAAAGAATCGGTTCATGGGAAGCTATTTTTTTGATTGGAATTATTGCAGGTTTCGTTGGTGCGGTTATTAAGATCGAAAGCGATGCGATAGATTTTTCCGGAAATGAGGCTGCTTTGGCGGTTTCGTTTCCTAGATCGGCTTCCCGCTCGCCCTCGGAGGGAACGGAAGAGAACTCTGTAATTTCCACAGTTGATATAGAAGCTCCGGAAGTAAATGTAAAGCAGATTTCTGGCGGATATGTATCGGCGGAGGCCTCGGATAATATCGGGGTTACGCAAATAGACATTTTTGAGGACGAAGCACTAAAAATTTCATGCTTTGACGAGGCATTTTGCGCATACAAGCCTTCTTCCGGCTCCCGCGGTATTTCAGCTAAAGCCTACGACGCCGTTGGAAATTCCGGAATGGCGGAGATTTACGTAAGTAGATAACTTTTTTATAAAAAAATAAGGCGGGAGTATGGTGGCTCCCGCCTAAAATTCGACTCAATCGCGCTATTTGTAAAACGGTTCAATTCTTAATTCCGAACCTGTTATGCCCGTTTTCGCCATTCTTTGTACCACGGTGGCAAATTGTGAAGGCGTGTCGAACTCACACAAGTGGAATGTTGCCATCAACTTCGGATGAAAATATGTAAGGGCGGGCGTTTTCACAAACCCGCTTGAGGTCAGGGCATACCTCGCTTCCTCGACACTCCCAAACGGCCCCACCAGAGATTGAAGAAATAACTGGCTATGCCACGGCTTCAGAACATATTGCATAAAATCCTCCTTAAGGTTCAGACTTGACAGGAGTATAGCACCTCTGATATCTTTAGTAAAGCCGTAGAGACGAGGCGCGATAGGTAAGCCCTCGCGAGGTATAAGCGGCTTTTAGGTCGCTTTTTTTGATTCTGAAAGGAATCAACCCCGCCGTGGCGGGGTGCTCAAATTTACTTATTCACTACATTCATATAAATTTGGCATGCCCATAACTAGAGAGAAAAAAGAGACAATAATCACTGATTTAAAAAAGCTTATCGAGAAAGCGAGCATTTTGGTGTTTGTTAATTTTCACGGGCTTTCTGTGGCGAAAGAGCGGAAATTGCGCGGCCAGCTTAGGGGCGCGGATATTAAATATAAAGTCGCGAAAAAAACTCTCTTGAAAAAAGTTTTGGAGTCTGCCGGGTTTATGGATGCGCCAAAATTAGAAGGGGAGATTGGAGTTGTCGCAGGATATAGCGAAGTTACGAAGCCGCCCGCATTGCTTGTCAAATTTATAAAAGGAGAGAAAGAAGGTCTCAAGATAATTGGCGGAATTTATGAATCGAAATATGTCGGGGCGGATATTATAAAACAACTTGGAGCGATTCCTTCGAGGGAAGTGTTGCTGACACAGATAGCTTTCATTTTATCTCAACCGGTCGCGAGTTTAGCAAGAGCATTATCAGAAGTTAGTAAAAAAGGTCAAAATTAATATCAGTAAAATAATTAATTAACATGGCAGATTTAGAAAAAATAGTAGATGAGGTTTCAAAGCTTACGGTTCTCGAACTTTCAGATCTTGTCAAAAAGATCGAAGAGAAATTTGGAGTTTCGGCGGCGATGCCCGTTATGGCAGCGGGAGCAGGAAATGTTGCGGGTGCTGAGGCTGAGGAAGAGAAGTCGAGTTTCAATGTTGAACTCAAAAGCACCGGAGCGCAAAAGATCGCGGTAATAAAAGTTATACGCGAAGCTTTGGGACTTGGGCTTGCCGAGGCGAAAGGTATGGCAGATGCCGCGCCTAAAGTCGTCAAAGAAGGCTTGGATAAGGTGGCGGCCAATGAACTTAAAGCAAAGTTAGAGGCGGCTGGAGCGGTGGTTGAACTGAAATAACAAAAGATACATTATATAAGAGCTATGGCGGACGATTTAGGAAAGCTTTTCGGCTCTTCCGGGCGGGTAAAAATTATCCGCTTTTTCCTGATGAACCCTGAAGGAGCTTTTGCTTTGAATCATATAGCAAAGTCCGCCAAAGTTTCTAAGGAAATGGCGCGGCGCGAGTTGAACTTGTTGCGCGATATAAATTTCATAAGGCGCTCGATAAAGGGCAAGGAAAAAATTTTTCAGCTGAATAATCTTTTTCAATATAATCGCGCGCTAAAACACCTGACGGTTGAGTCCGTACCTATTTCGCGTGATTTGTTATTGAGGCGCTTTCGCGAGTTGGGGAGAGGTTTAAAATTCGTGGTGCTTTCGGGAATTTTTGCTGGTTTATCTTCCGGAGGTTTAGATATTTTGATCGTCGGGGATAATATCAGAAAAGGGAAGCTCGATAAAATCTTGGGCAAGACGGAATCGGAGCTCGGAAGGGAAATTAAATACGTTCTCTTTGACACAAAAGAATTCAAATACAGGCACAGCATGTACGATAAATTTGTCATGGATGTTCTGGACAATGAACATGATGTTTTGATAGACAGCCTCAAGGCGGGCGCGTAGCTCAGCTGGTTAGAGCGTTCCGTTCACATCGGAAAGGCCCCCCGTTCGAATCGGGGCGCGCCCACAAATTTAATTAATCTAACTTTTTATTTTTTACCCTGCAGTTTTTGGTTTATATCCAAGACGCGTTGAAGAAGTTCCGGTTCGTGGCCTTTTTTGCGCGCGAGCGCAACTATCGCGTTAACGTCTTTTGGAAGGCATTTTCCGGTGAAGCCGCGTTTTTCAGGATAAATTAAAGTCGTGGATCGCCCGACCCGGCCGTCGAGGAGCCAGAGCTCTCTTAATTCTTGGTAATCAACACCCAATTTTTTCGCTATGTCGTAAAATTCGTCGCAGAAGATTTTTTTAGTCGCGATGAAAGAATTTTCCATGTATTTTGCAAGCTCCGCAGTGGTGCTATCTGTTTTCGCGTAAGTCGGTGCCCATCCGGAAACTTTTTGCCAGATATTTACCCATTCGCGCGTCACATCTTTCGGCCCGCCGAAAATATGGAATGAATGTTTTTTTATATCTTTTGGGTGCGGCATATCTTTCCAATAAGGGATTGTATAGTTGCCTTCCCCGAGATATTCCGGACTGAAGGCGATTTTCTTTTTAGTTTTTCGCGCGAGCGCGGCGGTTGTGCCCGGAGCAACGGTGGATTTTATTAAGTAGAAGTCGTGCCATGAAGTTGAAAGGATTTCTTTAACTATGGATATGTCGCATTCGCCATTTGGCAGCATTGGGGTTGGCACGCAGATTACCGCGTATTTTGTTTTTTTAAGTCTTTTTTTCTCGTTCGTAACCTCGGGCGCTTTAACGTTCGGATCGAAAATCTGGATAGAGTAGCGATCTTTCAGAAAGTTCCATATGCCCCTCCCAACATGCCCGAATCCATATATAGTTATATCCATATATCATCTAACTATTGCATTAATTACTTGGTTTTGATATATTGAATTGGTGAATACGTACGGCAATCATTTCTTTAGTTTTTATTTCTTTACTGACCTAATAGGTCGGCGGATTTAAAGCTAAGAAATTAAAGCGATTAGATGCCTCCGACTTGTGTCGGAGGATTTTTATTGGCCTTTAACAATCTAGGAGGAGGGAAGAAGATGGCAAACGATCTCAAGATTGCACTACCTGCAGAAGACGATGTCATACGGAGAATCCAATACTGGAAATTCCAGATCAAACAGCACCAAGAAAAAGATCCAGAATTTGTCTGGAGAATGCATCCTTTTGCTTTCGGCAATTTCACTACACAGTGGGATTATAGGTTTATCTTCAAGCAATACCGGAGCCAAGTAGATCAATTCGACGGGCACAAGCTGGTCTTGTTTCCAGTTTTATTCGAGCCGAAAGATAATCTTGTAACGGCACGGCAGTTTTTACTGACTCTTGCCAAGGAACAAATCCCTGTTGTGGCAAAGTTTCCCGATAAGGAATTCGCAAATAATCTCTGTGATCTTGTCGTTCACGAGATCGAGTAAATAGATAGCGAGGGGGGCCAGAGAAACTTCTGCGTCCCCTTCTTTTATTTTTAAAGATATAATTAAAACATGTCTTGGATTTCCTTTGCCGTTTTTGGATATTTTCTACAGGCGGTCTCCGTCTTGGGCGACAAAATAATTCTTAAGAAAATCCTGCCCAGCCCGTCGAGTTATGCCTTTTGGCAGGGGATCTTAAGCCTCGGCGCCGTTATACTTATTCCTTTCGGCTTTTCGCTTATCCCAACGGACAAAATTTTTATCAGTTTTTTAGCCGGGGCTTTCTGGCTTTACGGCCTTTTTTTCTTTTTTACCGCGCTTCGCAAGGCCGATGCATCTAACGTTTTGCCAGTGGTTCTCAGCATTACAGCCATTCTGCTATTTATTATGGAAGGATTTTTTATGGGGCATCAATTCAGCCCTACGGATCTACTGGCTGGAGTTTTCATGGTATCCGGAAGCGTGTCGCTTTCTCTGGAGCATCGATGGGGGCATAGGCGGAAGATCAGGGGATTTATTATTCCTGCGGTTGTAACCGCTTTTCTTTTCGCCTTCTCGACATTTTTGATGAAGTATCTATTTGGCACGGAAAGTTTTTTCAATGTCTTTGTTTGGTCGAGGGGAGGGCTTTTTTTAGCAGGGCTAACTCTAATGCTTTCGCCGGAATATAAGAAAGAAATTTTTCAGGGGTCAAAATCTCTGAGGAACCAGCGCGCATCTGTTTCTATTGTCATCAATAAGATATTTGGCGCGTCAGGCGCCCTTTTCGTTTTTTTTGCTCTGTCCCGCGGACCGGCCACGCTTGTTAACGCGCTTCAGGGTTTGCAATATGCGTTTTTATTTATCATTGGGGCATTTTTGTCTTTATGGATTCCAACATTGCACAAGGAGTCTTTGAGTCCGAAGGCAATTATGCAGAAAGTATTCGGGATAGTTTTTATTTCTTTCGGTCTTTTCATTCTCTATTTTTATGGAAACTAGGCACAGAAAGATCTTTCGAGAAGGCATAAGAATACTGCTAGTTTTTCTTTTGCTGACTGGATTAGTTGTTGTATTTGGGCTTATAGGTTCTCCCGTATTAAAAGCACGCGTTTTTGGAGTAACTTATTCTTCCCCCTTCGCTGAAAAATTCAGGATGGATTCAAAAGAAGTTTATCTCGCGATATTAGACGATCTCGGCGCGAGAAAAATCAGATTGCCTGTCTATTGGGATCGGATTGAAATGAGAGCGGGAGAGTTTGATTTTTCTGAATTAGATTGGCAAGTTTTTGAAGCTCAAAAAAGAAACGCGGAGATTATTCTGACTGTCGGCAGGAAACTTCCTAGATGGCCGGAGTGTCACCAGCCAAGCTGGGTTTTGGAGAAAAAAGACCAAGATTTTGAGAAAGAAAAATTGCTTGAGTTTATTGGAATCGTGGTAGATCGATACAAAGATAATTCCGCGCTTTTTGCCTGGCAGATTGAAAACGAGCCGTTTCTGCCTTTTGGGGATACATGTCTGCTTTTCGGAAAAGAATTTTTGGATAAAGAAATTGTTTTAGTAAAGAAACTCGATCCAGCGCATCCTGTAATAATCACAGATTCAGGAGAATTATCTATTTGGATTAGAGCCGCGAAAAGGGCGGATATTTTCGGAAGTACGATGTATCGGCAAATTTGGAATGAAAACCTCGGTTTTTTCACATATCCGATTCCTCCACAATTTTTCAGGGCTAAGCTCACGCTGACTAGATTAATCGCGGGCGAGCGGCCCGTAATAATTTCGGAACTTCAAGCCGAGCCGTGGGGCCCGCACCAACTTTATGAGGAGAATTTATTTCCGTTGGATTCGCAATTGGATAAACTCGATGTAGAAAAATTTAAGGAATATATTTCATATGCAAAAAAGTCAGGTTTTGATGAATTTTATCTCTGGGGCGTAGAATGGTGGTATTGGCTAAAAACCCAAAAAAATCATCCGGAAATATGGAGCGAGGCAAAAAAATTATTTTAGGGATTGATATAGGAGGTTCGAATATCCGCGGCATTTGCGGTAATAAATTTTTGGAGTTTAATACGCCTAAGGGAGAAAAAGAATTTATAAAAATACTTGAAAGATTCCCCCGCGGCTATACTGTTGGAATCGGTGTGGCCGGGGTGGTAGATGGGACGAAAATAAAAATCAGCCCAAACATAAAGTATTTGAAGAATTTTGACTTTTCCGCCATAGGCGGACCCGTCTTTGGCGGGAAGCGACTAAAGGTTGATAATGATGCCAGGACTTTTTTGAGAGCCGAGCTTGTTCGACACTCGGTGTCGAACAAGGACAGAGTTTTGGGTATTACAATTGGAACGGGAATTGGGCGCGCGTTTGCGGAAAACGGAAAAGTTAAAAAAATAAAAAAATTCGAATATCCCGAGAAGTGGGAAAAAGAATATCAGAAAATTCGCGATTCGAAAAATGACCAGAAACTTGCTGAATATTTGAGAGGAAAGCTAAATTTGATAATCGACAAGTATAAACCCGGGGCTGTAATTTTGGGCGGAGGGGTTTTAGGGCGGAGAGGATTTTTTGAAAAAATTAAGAGGTATTTAAGGGTCAGGGTAATTAAAGCACGATTTGGCGCAAAAGCTGGCGCAATTGGTGCGGCAATGTTATGGAAATGAAGTTTCCCAAAAATTTTCTCTGGGGAGCGGCGACTTCGGCGCACCAAGTTGAGGGGAATAATCATAACGACTGGACAGAGTGGGAGAAGAAAAACGCGGATTGGCTTTCGAAGGCGAGCGGAGGCAAATATCCTCCGGAAAATTATATTTCCGGGCGCGCCGGCGACCACTACAACCGCTTTCGCAACGATTTTGATATAGCAAAATCCATGGGCCATAACGCGCACCGCTTTTCCATTGAATGGTCGCGAATTGAGCCCGAGGAAGGAAAATTCGATGAAAAAGAAATTAAACATTACCGCGAAGTTATTCTCGCGCTTCGAGAGAGAGGGTTGGAACCATTTGCGACATTATGGCATTCAACAAATCCAACTTGGATTAGGGATGTCGGCGGCTGGGAAAACTCTAAAACCGTGGAACACTTCGCAAGATACGTTGAAAAAATTATTAAATCATTCCCAGATGTAAGGTATTGGCTTACGCTCAATGAGCCGACAGTTTATGCAGGATTGGGGTATATTCAAGGGACACAACCGCCTTGGGTAAAAAGCATGCGCCGCGGCAATACGGTTTTTAAAAATTTTGTAAAAGCGCACAATCTTGCCTATCGAATTATTCAAAAAAATAATAAAAATGCCTTGGTCGGTTTTGCGCACCATTTGGTATACATGGTTCCAAAAAATAATCTGCCTTGGAATTGGTTTGCGGTCAGAATACTCGAATACATAAGAAATTGGAGATTTTTAAACGCTGTTAAAAGAAATTGCGATTTTTTCGGCGTTCAATTTTATCAGTCGCAAGAAATCAGCCTCTCGTTTAGTAATGGAAAATGGGGGCCGATAAGTGCAATGCCTATTCCAGGGAAGCCAATTGATGATTTAGGATGGGCTATTAATCCCGAGGGGATATATCATTTGCTTAAAGCTACATCCAAATACGCCAAGCCGATATTTATTACCGAAAGCGGAATCGCGGACGCAAAAGATATCAATCGGCCCAAATTTATTAAAGAGACTCTAGAATGGATCGCGAAAGCAATAGAAGAAGGCGTTGATGTGCGCGGGTATTTTCATTGGTCGTTTATGGATAATTTTGAAATTCCCGAAATGCGAGGATTTCAGGCGCGCTTCGGTTTGGTTGAAATCAATTATAAAACGCTTGAGCGCAAGATCAGGCCAAGCGCTTATAAACTTAAGGAAATTATTGAGAGCCAAAAATGAGTGAAAAATTTTCTGTAGTTATTCCATCGTATAATGGAAAAGAATTTTTAAGAAAAACTCTATTGGCTTTGAGGAAGAGTAACGTTCAGCCGCTACGATATATCGTAGTAGATGACTATTCTTCGGATGAAACATCTGAAATGTTGAAAAAAGAATTCCCAGAAATTAAATTAATCCGTAACGAGAAAAATTTAGGACCGACTGCGTCCCGCAATCGAGGCGCTAAAAAAGCTGAGGGAGAGTATATAGTTTTCACGGATAACGACATTCTCGTCCGCGATGATTCTCTAAAAAAATTATTCTCTTTTTTAACAAAAACCAGAGACGCTGGAATGGTAGGAGGAAAACTTATTAACGAAGAAGGCAAAAGCGTTTTCTATAACATGGGGAACATTTTTCGCGGATTTATATCTATTTACGATAAATCTATTCCGGTCGGGTGGATTATTGAAAGTTTTATTGCTGTTCGAAGGGATCTATTTGAAAAATTAGGAGGGTTTGATGAGGATTATTTTATGTTCGGCGAAGGCCCCGATCTTTCCGAGCGGATGAGAAAGGAGGGATATAAGACTTATTTTGTCCACGATGCTATAGTTAATATGCGCGAGGGCCATACCCATCAAAAATGGAAGCGCAGAGCATGGCTTTGGGTCGCTTCTTGGAAATTTTTTGTTAAACATAGGCTGGAATCGCGTTAATATTTGTCCACAAGGCCGTCGAACATGGGGCTAAAATATGCTATAATAAGGGCAATTGAGCCCAAAGGTCGATTAGTTAAAGGGCAAACTGAATAAATTTGAATTTATGTATATAGAAACTTGGGGAGACGCGCTAATCTTTTCCTTTCAGGAAATCTGGGCAGGTGTCGCTTCTTTCGCGCCACGATTAATCGCGGCCATTATTATTTTTATAGTCGGCTGGGTTATCGCGATGGCGTTGGGGAAGGTTGTTGAGCAGATTATCCGCTCGCTTAAAGTAGACAAGGCATTGCAGTCCCTTGGGATTGAGGAGCCGATCGAGCGAGCCGGAATTAAGCTCGACGTCGGAGCGTTTATCGGAGGACTGGTAAAGTGGTTCTTCATTATCGTATTCCTAGCGGCAACGGTTGAGGTTTTGGGATTGACGCAAGTTACAGATTTCTTGAAAGATGACGTGCTGTCCTACCTCCCGCATGTATTTGTGGCTGCGTTGATTTTGGTTGTAGCTGCTTTGATCGCCGATGCAGTGGCGAAATTGGTGACTGGATCAGCAAAGGCAGCGAATTTGCCATCTTCTGGATTTCTGGGAGGCGTGTGCAAATGGGCAATCTGGGTGTTTGCTATTCTTGCGGCCATGGCCGAGCTTAGAATCGCGGGACCGATGGTTCAGACGTTATTCATCGGAATCGTCGGCGCGCTTTCATTGGGCCTTGGCCTTTCTTTTGGCCTCGGCGGGAAGGATGCTGCGGCGAAATATCTCGAACGCTTGAGGCAGGACATCAAATAGATTTTAAATTAGTCTATTCTCAAATCCCGCTCTTATGAGCGGGATTTGTTTTTATATAAGTTAAAGTTAACTATCTCATATCTACGCTATAGCGCAAATACAGAATAGTTGATTTTTTATTTCTCAGAATAAAAACGTGGGAGGACTTTATGAGACCTCCCATTCGGATAATTTGACTAGAGCTTGGCTCGGATTTCGAAAAGGATCCATTCAAGATCAATCTCCCGCCAGTGGTCGCGCCAATATCTCGTAAAGGCGTTTTCTGTCTTGCCTTCGAAATCTTGAATCGCTGATCCGAGAAAACCGAGACGGAATGACAGAATACTATCATCCCAATCTATTCCCGGAACAAAACCATGCGATATCGCTCTGCCTAAGCGCATGAGTCCGCCTACTGAGAAGCGATAGAAGTTATCCCGCAAAGCTTCCAATGCTTCTTGGGCCTCGGCGTTCTGCGGCCAGTCTAAATTGACCTGGTCGGGGCGCGGCGGCGGATAGGATATAAGAGGCGGCGGGCACGTACCAAAATCGAAGTACCACGCTGCCAACTCATAGGGGAGAAGGCTCAGCCATTCCGAGAACGTCCGCCAAGAGCAATCCAAACGCGGCATATAATAGCCAATACTCTTCGCTATATTCATATGTTTTTCTCCCTTGAACTCTTTCCTTAATTCTTATACTAAAAACTTTTTTTAACAATATATTACAGTATTTAGAATTTGCAGTTATTACGCTATAACTGGATAATTGCTAATTTTGAAGAAATAAAAAAGCGGGTCGGAGACTTTTGGTCGTCTCCGCCCCGCAGGGCTCGGCTTGGCCAACTAATTAAAAGGTGAAAAGGTGCCTTTGAGGATGTAGCGCCCAAGCATTATTACCAAAGACAGCCAGGTAGTTATGATCAAGGTGCTTAGAATTATTATCAGCCACCTTGGCAATTTTTGTTCTACTTCCAGTTTGTGCATTAAAGTCGGAAGACTATATTTAGCAACTCCGCCTTGGTATCCTTCCCCGACGATTGAAAAGAGCCCACCGGCAAACAGGATGAACAACAGAAAGTCCAACATAAAGATCTCCTTTGTCAGATGATTTCAATTTCGTCCTAACTCTATTATAAAACACACTTTTTGGCAATACACTTGACCGCTGACTCATTGGTTATAGACTGTAATTATGGCAAAGAAAATTATGACTATTGAAGCTCTTGCACGGATCACGCAGAACGAATTTTCGGGACTTCGCAAGGCTATCAACGATGGGTTTGAAAATACGCCTTCAAAGGGAGACCTTTGGGAGATTCAGGCAGATATACGCCACGGTTTCAAGCAGGTAGGCGAAGATATCAAAGAAGTTAAAGTTGTTCTTCCGCCAACACTTCGCGCTGTTGGCAAACTTGAACTTGACGTCAAAGAGATTACCAAACGACTCGAACGAGTCGAAAGAAAAGTCGGCCTAGGGAAATAAAAAACGCGGGTCGGAGACTTTAGGTCGTCTCCGCCCCGCGCGATTTGTAGCAGATAAAGAACGGGTCAGCACTTCAGTCGCAGAAGCTGTCGTCCCGCAAATTTTCCAGTTAGTTGGAGCGATGTCGCGTTGATCGCGTACAAGAGAGCCGTTGCAAGCCACAACTTGGATGTGGTTGCTCCAGCTATCGTCGCTACGATGGCGACAAGAGCATACGGCCATGCGACGCGCGGAGCGACTATGAAAACAACTCCAACAATCACAATAGCTACAATGCTGACGGTACTAACTTCCATTTCCTTAACCTCCTTGTGCGATGAGCCGGTAGATTTGTGGTCCAAATATCGCCAACAGCGCGGCTGTAATGACAACGATAACAAACATCTTTTCTTCAAAAGGGCTCATTTTTTGACCTCCTTTCGTTTTGAATACTATACCAATTCAGCCATTCTGTCAAGTATTTAGGAGGTAATAACAGATAATCAACACGGGGGGCTTGACTCTATAAACTACCTGTATATAATGGAATCACAATCTATGATGACTTTATTAACTAAAACCAAACTTAGAAGCGGATAGAATCTGGCCTAATCTTGGCGTATGAGCCCCGCTTCAGCGGGGTTTTTTAATGAAATGAGTCATAGATAACCAGCCTCGACTAGCGAGCTAGCGAGTCTAGGCGGGCGGACTGAACGTTGACAACAGAATAAGTAAAGTAAGCACCAAAATTAAATTAGAGAACAAAAATTGTTTCGGTTTGATGTTCTAGTGGTAGAGCATTTGAATCGGAGCGGGTTAATAAGGGCGTATGGTGGATGCCTAGGGTTTCGAAGGCGATGAAGG